>CANNEJ010000075.1 GCA_947503585.1 Anaerolineales bacterium
AGCGGGCCCAGGCGCTGCACGAGCGCAGCTGAGATGCGTGCGAGCGGCACCACACAATGCGGATTGCCGACGGAAACCGCCGTAATATGCAGCAGCCGGCCGGCCACGCGCAGCGGCTCGTTTACAACCGCCCGCGCAGCACCCGCCACGGGAATGGCGCTGCTTTCAAAGCGCGCTCGCCCCAGCTGCACCCGCACGGCTGCGCCACCCGCCAGCACCTGGCACTGCACTGTGCCCGCCAAAGTTGTAACTGCAAATTGCGCAGCGGCCACCAGCCCGCAATCCCACAGGTAGCGCGCAAAAATGCGCAGTCCGTTGCCACTGGTCTCAGCCTCGGAGCCATCGGGGTTGAAGATGCGCACTGCAAATTCGCCGGCCTGGCCGGATGGGTGGGGCCACAGCACACCGTCCGCGCCGGCGCCAAGCTGGCGGTGGCATAGCTGCCGCACTACGCCGGGTTGCGGGGGCAATGCCGCATCTTGCAGCACAAGGTAATCATTGCCCAGCGCCTGATACTTTTGAAATTTCATCTTGCTGCCAACCAATAGCTGCCGGCAGCATTGTACCGGAGCGGAGCGCGCAGTGCGGTTGTCCGCATGCACAAAAACAAGTTATGGACTTCAATGGATAATAAGGGGATGCAGAAAAAATTGCGCAGCGCCCGTTGCCTCGCAGCATGCATCCGCGTTGTGCACCCGCACGGCTGATGGCTAAAGCAGCCAGCGAACAACCACCCGTAAGCGGTCCGCGCCCCGTGCGTGCGCCGCGCGGCAACACGCTCACCTGCAAAAACTGGCTGATTGAAGCGGCCTACCGCATGCTGCAAAACAACCTGGATCCGGATGTGGCCGAGTACCCGCAGGATCTGGTGGTGTACGGCGGCCTCGGCAAAGCAGCGCGCAACTGGGAAAGTTACGATGCCATTCTGGCTGCCCTGCGCAACCTGAACGCGGACGAAACGCTGCTGGTGCAGAGCGGCAAGCCGGTGGCAGTGCTGCGCACGCACGCAGACGCGCCGCGCGTACTGCTGGCCAACTCCAACCTGGTTCCCAAGTGGGCCACGTGGGAACACTTTCATGAGCTGGACCGCAAGGGCCTGATGATGTACGGCCAGATGACCGCCGGCTCGTGGATTTACATTGGCACGCAGGGCATTGTGCAGGGCACTTACGAAACTTTTGTGGAGCTGGGGCGCCAGCATTACGGCGGTGATTGGGCGGGCAAGTGGATCCTCACGGCCGGGCTGGGCGGCATGGGCGGCGCGCAGCCGCTGGCAGCCGTGATGGCCGGCGCGCATTGCATTGTGGTTGAGTGCCAGGCAGCAAAGATTGACGCGCGCCTGCGCACACGCTATGTGGACCACCGCGCGCGCAACATGGAAGAGGCGCTTGAAATCCTGGGCGATGCCACGCGGCCCACATCGGTTGCAGTTTTGGGTAACGCTGCAGAACTGCTGCCGCAGCTGGCAGCGGCGGCGCAAAACGGCGGCCCGCGCCCGCACGCGGTTACCGACCAAACGTCAGCGCACGATTTGATCAACGGCTACCTGCCCGGCGGTTGGACGGTGGAGCAGTGGGAAGCAGCGCGCAACGGCAGCGCCGCCGAGCGGGCAGCGCTTTCCCAAGCCGCAGCTGCATCCTGTGCGGTACACGTGCGCGCCTTGCTGAACTTTCAAGCCATGGGTGTGCCCGTTATCGACTACGGCAATAACATCCGCCAGGTTGCCAGGGATCACGGCGTGCTCAATGCGTTCGATATTCCGGGCTTTGTGCCGGCGTGCATCCGGCCGCTGTTTTGCGAAGGCAAGGGGCCCTTCCGCTGGGTGGCGCTCTCCGGTGATCCGGCGGATATTTACAAAACCGACGCGAAGGTGAAGCAGCTGTTTCCGGACAACGCGCACCTGCACCACTGGCTGGATCAGGCGCGCGAACGGATTGCGTTCCAGGGGCTGCCGGCGCGCATTTGCTGGCTGGGGCTGGGAGAACGGCACACGGCTGCGCTGGCCTTCAACGCAATGGTGCGCTCCGGCGAACTTAAAGCGCCGCTGGTGATCGGCCGCGACCATCTGGATTGCGGCTCTGTGGCCAGCCCCAACCGCGAAACTGAGGGCATGCTCGACGGCTCGGACGCGGTCAGCGACTGGCCACTGCTAAACGCCATGATCGCCGTGGCCGGCGGCGCCACCTGGGTGAGCCTGCATCATGGCGGCGGTGTGGGCATGGGTTATTCGCAGCACTCGGGCGTGGTGATTGTGTGCGATGGCAGCGCAGCCGCGGACGAGCGCCTGCTGCGCGTGCTGTGGAACGACCCGGCACTGGGCGTGGTGCGCCATGCTGATGCCGGCTACCAGCTGGCAGCGCAAACCGCACACGCGCGCGGCTTGCAGCTGCCAATGCTGCCCGCAAATGGCTGACACCAAAACACTGGCGCTTAATCCGGGGCAGCTCACCCTCGCCGACCTGCGCGCCCTGGCAGCGCGCTTCCAGCCGCTTGCGCTGCAAGCGGACTGCCGCGCCGCGATTGCCGCCAGCGCCCGCGCGGTGCAGGCCATCGTTGCCAAAGGCGAGCCCGCTTACGGCATCAACACCGGCTTTGGCAAGCTGGCAAAAATTAAAATTGCCGACGCACAACTGGAGCAGCTGCAGGCCAACCTGGTGCGCTCGCATGCGGTTGGCGTTGGCGCGCTGCTCGATGACGACACGGTGCGCCTGATCCTCGCGCTCAAGATTGCGTCGCTTGCGCGCGGCCACTCCGGCATTCGCGAAGTTGTACTCGACACGCTGCTCGCCATGTACAACGCGCAAATTTGGGCGTGCATTCCGTGCCAGGGATCCGTGGGCGCCTCAGGCGACCTGGCACCGCTGGCCCACCTGACGCTGCCGCTGATGGGAGAGGGGACCGTGCGTGTGGGCGGAGTTGCGATGGATGCTGCGCCGGCCCTGCAGGCTGCCGGCATCCAGCCCGTAAAACTTGCTGCCAAGGAAGGCCTCGCGCTGCTGAACGGCACGCAAGTGTCCACGGGCATTGCACTCAAAGGTTTGCTGCGCGCAGAGCAGGTGTTTGCAGCCGCCGTGGTGGCCGGCGCGCTCAGCGTGGATGCCGCCAAGGGTTCGGACGCGCCATTTGATGCGCGCATCCAAGCCGTGCGCGGCCACGCAGCCCAAATTGATGTGGCGCGCCTGTACCGCGAGCTGCTGGCGGGCAGCGCCATTCGCGCGTCGCATCGCGAGGGCGACGACCGCGTGCAGGACCCGTACTCGCTGCGCTGCCAGCCGCAAGTGATGGGCGCGTGCCTCGAGCTCATGCGCAATGCTGCGCGCACGCTGCTGGTGGAAGCCAATGCCGTGTCGGACAACCCGCTGATCTTTGTGGACCCCGCCAGCGGTGCAAGCGAGGTGCTGTCCGGTGGAAATTTCCACGCCGAGCCCGTGGCGTTTGCTGCGGACACCCTGGCGCTGGCAATTGCCGAGGTTGGCGCGCTTTCGGAGCGGCGCATTGCGCTGCTGATTGATGCATCCATCTCCGGCCTGCCGCCCTTTTTGGTAAGCGCAGCCGGGCTGAACTCCGGCTTCATGATTGCGCATGTAACCGCCGCCGCCCTGGCAAGCGAAAACAAAACGCTGGCGCATCCCGCCAGCGTGGACTCGCTGCCCACAAGCGCCAACCAGGAAGACCATGTCTCCATGGCCACCTTTGCGGCGCGCAAGCTGGCAGACATGGCGCTGAATGTGCGCCACATTATTGCCATCGAGCTGCTCGCCGCAGCGCAGGGCATTGAGTTTCACCGCCCGCTGCGCAGCTCGGCTGCGCTGGAGCAAGTGCATGCAGCCATCCGGCAGCGCGTGCGCGCCTACGATCAGGACCGGATATTTGCCCCGGACATTGCAGCCGTGGAGGCGCTGATTGACGCAGACACCTTCACGCGCTTTGCGGGCAGCGTGCTGCCGTCCTGGGCGCAGCCCTGACGCGCCGGCTCTCAGGCGCCACCGCACATGCAAGCCGACATCCTGATTCGAAACGTGCACTTGGCCACGCTGGCGGATGCTGCCGGCTATGGAGAAGTGCACGCCGGCGCACTGGCCGTGCATGCCGGGCGCATTGCCTGGCTGGGCCGGGAAAGCGAACTGCCGGCCACGCTGCGCGCTGCGCAAGAAATTGACGGCCAGGGCGGCTGGCTGACGCCCGGGCTGATTGATTGCCACACGCATCTGGTATATGCCGGCAGCCGCGCGAACGAAATTGAAATGCGCTGGGCGGGCGCTGCTTATGAAGACATCGCCCGGGCGGGCGGCGGCATACTTTCCACCGTGCACGCCACGCGGGCAGCCAGCGCCGCAGCGCTGCAGGCGGCAGCCACGCCGCGCTTGCGCGCGCTCCTGCGCGACGGCGTCACCAGCATTGAAATTAAATCCGGCTACGGGCTGGAGACGGCAACCGAGATCCGGCAGCTGCAGGTGGCGCGCACACTGGGCGCTGCCTGCGATGTGCGCGTGCGCACAACATTTTTGGGCGCGCATGCACTGCCGCCCGAGTACGCCGGCCGCGCCGATGATTACATCACATTGCTTTGCGAAGAAATGCTGCCGGCCGTGCATGCCGCCGGCTTGGCGGATGCCGTTGATAGTTTTTGTGAGGGCATTGGCTTTTCACCCGCGCAAACGCGGCGCGTATTTGCGGCCGCGCAGTCATTGGGCCTGCCGGTAAAGCTGCACGCCGACCAGCTCAGCGACCTCTCCGGCGCGGCGCTCGTGGCCGAGTGCGGCGGCTTGTCCGCCGACCATATGGAGTACACCAGCGCCGCTTCCGTGGCAGCCATGGCAAAAGCGGGCACAGTGGCCGTACTGCTGCCCGGCGCCTTTTATTGCCTGAAGGAGACGCGCGTGCCGCCCGTTGCCGCCCTGCGCGCAGCCGGCGTGCCCATGGCGGTCTCCAGCGACTGCAACCCCGGCACCAGCCCCGGCACTTCACTGCTGCTGATGCTGCACATGGCGTGCACGCTCTTTGGACTGCGCGCAGAGGAGGCACTGGCCGGCGCCACGCGGCACGCCGCCCGCGCGCTTGGCCTGCAATCGGAGACCGGCTGCCTGCGCGCCGGCTTAAGCGCCGACTTGGCGCTGTGGGCCATCAGCCATCCGCGCGATCTGGTTTGCGAGTTTGGGCACGCGCCGCGCGTGGCTTCGTGGTGCCGCGGCCGCGCGCTTGCTGCCTGAGCGCAGCCGCCTGCAAGCCCAACCGCCTACAACAAACCGCCGCGCAGCACACCCAGCAGCGCGCCGCCCAGCAGCAGCCAGCTGGCAGACACGCGCGTGCGCACAAGCAGCAGCAGCGCCGCCGCGCCCAGTAGTGCGCCAGCCGGATCGCCTGCCAAGCCCCATGCCAGCTGCCCGGCCACCGCTGCCAGCAGCCCAAGCGCGGCAGCGTTCACCCCGGCGAGTAAGCCGGCTGCGCCTTGCATGCCGCGCAGGCGCGCCAGCAGCGGCTGTGTAAGCGGCACAAAAATAAACGCCGGCAGAAATATTCCGAGTGTGGCCAGCATGGCACCCGGGAGTCCGCCCAGCAGGTAGCCAATGAAGGTGGCGCTGGTAAAGAGCGGACCGGGCGTCAGCTGGCCGGCAGCCACCGCATCCAGCAGCTGGCGCTCCGTGATCCAGCCCAGCCGCACTACCAGGTCTGCGCGCAAAAAAGCCAGCAGCACATAACCACTGCCGTAAAGCACTGCGCCAATTTTCAGGAATACCAAAAACAACACCGGCAGCGCAAAGGGCAGCGCAGTGACAGCGGCAAACGCCGGCACCAGCAGAACAGCAGCCGGTGGCAAGCGCAGCTGTGGGCTGCCCAGCAGCCACCAGCCGGCAGCCGCGCCCGCCACCAGCAGCCCAACCTCGTTCACACCGGCCAGCGCCAGCAGCAGGGCGCTGCCGGCAATCAGCATGGCCTGCCAGCGCCGCAGCGCTGCGCGCCCCAAACCAAGCAGCGCGTGCGCCACCACCGCCACCACCACCGGCTGCACACCGGCCAGCAGCGCCAGCGCTGCGGGCAAGCTGCCAAACTGCACGTAGGCAGCGGCCAGCAACAGCACCGATAGCATTGCGGGCGCTATAAAACTTAACCCGGCCACCAACATGCCCGCATAGCCGGCGCGCTGCAACCCAATGTGGATTACCAGCTCGGTGGAGTTGGGGCCGGGGATCAGGCTGGCCGCGCTCACCAGATCCAAAAACTGATCCTCGCTGAGCCATTGGCGCTGCACCACCAGCTCTTGATGCAGCAGCGCTGTGTGCGCTGCGGGCCCGCCAAACGCCGTGCTGCCGAGGCGCAAAAACACGCGCGCCAGTTCGGGCAGGGCTGCGCGCTGCTGCGCGTTCACGGGCGGCGGGCGCTGTAGTCCGGCATACGGCGCTCATAACCAGAGTGCAGCAGCGGCGAAGAAATCAAAAAGTCCGCGGTGGCCCGGTTGCAAGCCATGGGCACATTCCAAACCACGGCCATGCGCAGCAGCGCTTTCACATCCGGGTCATGCGGCTGCGGCTCAAGCGGATCCCAAAAGAAAACCAGCATGTCCACGGCACCGTCGGCAATGCGCGCGCCAATTTGCATGTCCCCGCCCAATGGGCCGCTGCGCAGGCAACTGACGGTCAGCTGCAGCTCGCGCTGCAGCATGTGCCCGGTGGTGCCGGTGGCAATCAGGGCATTTTTCTGCAGCACGGCGAGGTTGAAGGCAGCCCACTCCAGTAAATCGTTTTTCTTGTTGTCATGGGCCACGAGCGCAATGCATTTTTGCGTGGCGGTGACAGGGGTTGGTTCAGGCATTTGCATTCCTCCGGGGTGGTGGGCAGCGTTCCTTGCAGCCCGTGGCGCTAGTGTGATGTAATGAAGGCCGGCCAAACTGGCTGGCTAAAGCGGCTCTGCTCAGCAGAACCAGCTTTCCGTGAGGCCGGGCGGCGGCGGCCGCAGGCGCGGGCCCGGGGCCGGCGCAACGCGGCCGGCAGCGGCGTATGCCAGCCGCTCCACTGCAGCG
>CANNEJ010000076.1 GCA_947503585.1 Anaerolineales bacterium
GCATATTGGCAACTACGGCGTGGCAGCCGTGGATGACGAGGCGCGCCGGCCGTTTGCGCGCGGGATTGTGGTGCGGGATCTGGCGCGCCGGCGCAGCAGCTGGCGCAGCACAGGCGACCTTGACGAACTGCTGCGGCGCCACAACGTGCCCGGTATCGCGGGTATTGATACGCGCCGCCTGACGCGTGTGCTGCGCGCAGCGGGCGCAATGCCCGGCGCCTTTGGCACGGCCGCAGCGCATGTGCTGCGCGCAGCGGCCAGCGCCGAGCCCGGCACGGCTGGTGTGAATCTGGTGGCGCAGGTGACAACCGCGCAGCGCTACACAGCCGGCAGTGGCGCGCTCAATGTGGTGGCAATTGACTACGGCATCAAGCAGAGCATCTTGCGCTGTATGGCAGCGGATGCCACCGTGCAAGTCCTGCCCGCCCATGCAACGGCGGCTGAGGTTTTGCAGCTGCGACCGGACGGCGTATTCCTATCCAACGGGCCGGGTGATCCGGAGCTGGTGACCGGCGCGCCGCAGACCATCCGCGAAATTGTGGCAGCGGGTGTGCCGGTGTTTGGCATCTGTCTTGGGCATCAGCTGCTGGCGCTGGCGCATGGTGCGCGCATCTTCAAGCTGCCATTCGGCCACCATGGTGCCAACCATCCGGTGCGCAATCTGCGTACCGGGCGCGTGGAAATCACCAGCCAGAACCACAACTTCTGCGTGCTGCCAGAGTCGCTGGCTTCAGTTGCCGATGCAACCCACATCAACCTCAACGACCAAACCAACGAAGGCCTGCGCTTGCGCGGCAGGCGCGCCTTTAGCGTGCAATATCACCCTGAGGCCGGCCCGGGTCCGCATGATGCCCGCTATCTCTTTGCTGAATTTTTCGACATGCTGCGGAATCGCTGATGCCGCGCCGCACTGACATTGAGTCCATCCTGATCATCGGCTCCGGCCCGATTGTGATTGGGCAGGCGTGTGAGTTTGATTACTCCGGGGTGCAGGCCTGCCGCGTGCTGCGCAGCGAGGGCTTCCGCGTTGTGCTCGTCAACTCCAACCCTGCCACCATCATGACTGACCCGGAGTTTGCCGACCGCACTTATATCGAGCCGCTGACAGTGGATGTGCTGGCGCGCATCATCGAGCGCGAACGCCCCGACGCAATTCTGCCTACACTGGGTGGACAAACCGGCCTCAACCTTGCGATGGAGCTGCATGCGCGCGGGCTGGCCGGCGTGCCCGGCACCCCGGAATTGATAGGCGCAAACGCAGCGGCAATTGCCACAGCCGAAGATCGCGACCAGTTCCGGCGGGCGATGCTGGAGATTGGGCTGCAGGTGCCGCCAAGTGGAATTGCGCGCACGGTGGCGGAGGCATTGGCGGTGGTGCGTGAGATTGGGCTGCCGGTAATTTTGCGGCCGGCCTACATTTTGGGCGGTCACGGCACGGCGCTGGCAGGGACTGAGGCAGAGCTCGTGACAGCAGCCGCCACCGGGCTGGCAGCCAGCCCGATCGGCGAAATATTAGTTGAGCGCAGCATTGCGGGCTGGAAGGAGTATGAGCTGGAGGTCATGCGCGACAGCGCGGACAACTGCGTTATTGTGTGTTCAATTGAAAATCTGGACCCGATGGGTGTGCACACCGGCGACTCGATCACTGTGGCGCCGGCGCAAACACTTTCTGATGTTGAGTATCAACAAATGCGCAATGCGGCGTTTGCGTGCATCCGGCGCGTGGGCGTGGAGACCGGCGGCTCTAATGTGCAATTTGCGGTGAACCCGGCCACGGGCGAGCAGGTGATCATTGAGATGAACCCGCGCGTGTCGCGTTCGTCAGCGCTGGCATCAAAGGCAACCGGATTTCCGATTGCCAAGATTGCCGCAAAACTGGCAGTGGGCTATACGCTGGATGAAATTCCCAACGACATCACGCTCAAGACGCCCGCCAGCTTTGAGCCGGCGCTTGATTATGTGGTCACCAAGATTCCGCGCTGGGCGTTTGAGAAGCTGCCCGGCACCAGTGGCCGGCTGGGCACGCAGATGCAAAGTGTGGGCGAGGTGATGGCGATCGGGCGCACATTTCCGGAAAGTTTGCAGAAGGCTTTGCGGGCACTGGAGCTGGGGCGCATGGGCTTGAACTGCGATCCCGGCGAGCAGGCGCTCACTGCGCTAAGTGACTCGGCGCTGCTTGCTGCTGTGGCACAGGCCACGCCGGAGCGCATTTTTCAAGTGGGTGAGTGTTTGCGGCGCGGCATTGCACTGCAGCAGGTGCATGCAGCCTCGGCAATTGACCCCTGGTTTTTGGACCAGATGCAAATGATTGTGGATGAGCGCGCAGCGCTGGCGGCCACAAGCCTGCCGGCCATCAGTAATGCCGGTTGGCGGCGCGCCAAGCGGCTGGGTTTCTCTGATGCCCAGTTGGGCTACCTGTGGCAGCAGCCGGAGGCAATGGTGCGGGCGGCGCGCATTGAGGCAGGTGTGTGCGCGGTCTTTAAAACAGTGGACACATGCGCTGCGGAATTCGCGGCGGACACGCCGTACCACTATTCTGCGTATGAGGATGAAAATGAAGTGCGCGCCACGCACCGGCCGGCGGTTGTAATTTTGGGCAGCGGCCCCAACCGCATCGGGCAGGGCATTGAGTTTGATTATTGCTGTGTGCATGCCAGCTTTGCGCTGCGCGCAGCCGGCTATGAAACAGTGATGGTCAACTGCAATCCGGAGACTGTGTCCACGGATTACGACACGGCGGACCGCTTGTACTTTGAGCCGTTGACACTGGAGGATGTGCTTAACGTGATTGCGGTGGAAACGGCGGCGGCCGGCGGTGTGGCGCCCAGGGTGATTGTGAGCCTGGGCGGACAGACGCCACTGAAACTGGCCGGGCTGCTGCCGCCCGGGCTGGTTGCCGGCACTGCGCCCGCTGCCATCGATCTGGCTGAAGATCGCGAGCGCTGGAATGCGCTTTGCAGCCAGCTGGCCATTCCGCAGCCCCCCGGCGGCACAGCGCTCACAGAACACGATGCGCTGGCAGTGGCAGAGCGCGTGGGTTACCCGGTGCTGCTGCGCCCCAGCTATGTGCTAGGCGGGCGGGCCATGCGCATTGTGCATGACAGCGCGCAGCTATCACGCGCCATGGAAGAGCTGGGGCCGCGCGGCAGCCTACGCGCCGAGGGCGGACTGACGGCAGAGCGGCCGGTATTAGTGGACCGTTTTATGGAGGATGCGATTGAGGTGGATGTGGATGCAATCCGCGACCATACAGGCGCGGTGCTGATTGGGGGCGTGATGGAACATGTGGAGGAGGCCGGCGTGCATTCCGGCGACTCAGCCTGCGCCATCCCGCCGCAAACGCTGCAGCCCTGGGTGGTTGAAGTAATCAGTGCATACACGCGCGCCATTGCAGCGGCGCTGGATGTGCGCGGGCTGGTGAATGTTCAGTTTGCTGTGGTCGGCACCACGGTTTATGTCATTGAAGCCAATCCGCGTGCCAGCCGCACCGTGCCATTTGTGGCCAAGGCCACCGGCGTGCCGCTCGCAAAAATTGCCAGCCGGGTGATGTTGGGAGCCTCGCTGCAAGAATTGCGCGCAGAGGGAATGCTCAAAGCGCCGGTAAGCGGCCGGCATGTTTCGGTAAAGGAGGCAGTCCTGCCGCTCCGTCGCTTTCCGGATGTGGACGCGGTGCTTGGGCCTGAGATGCGCTCGACCGGTGAGGTGATGGGCATTGACGCGACGTTTGGCCGCGCGTTCCTCAAGGCCCAGACAGCTGCCGGTACAGTGCTGCCTTCAAGCGGAACGGTGTTCCTGTCGTTAGCCGACCGTGACAAGCCGGCCGGTTTGGTGGTGGCGCGCCGCTTGCGCCAACTTGGGCTGTTGCTGATGGCCACAAGCGGCACCGCCGAATATCTGGCGCGCTTTGGCGAGGCGGTGGATTGCGTGATCCCCAGACTCGCCGCTTCCGGCCCCGGGGCGGGCCGCAATGCGGTTGAACTAATAGAGTGTGGCGAAATTAACTTTGTGGTGAACACGCCGCGCGGCAGCGGTCCGCGCTCGGATGGGCAGGCTATTCGGCGGGCAGCAAGTGCGAAGCATGTGCCGTTGGTGACGACGATTGCGGCGGCGCTGGCGGTGGCACAGGGCATGGCGGAGCAGGCCGGCGGAGTGCCAACGGTGTGCGCTCTGCAGGAGTATCACCAGCGCTGAGGTGGTGGCGGTTAGGTGGGCTGGCTTCACTGCAGCTTGCCATGTTTGCGGAATCCATATAGTCCACCGGCGGCTGCTAAGATTACGTGATGAGCACCCGTGCTTTGCGTGCCAAACCTGCAGCACCGCGCCGCGCATCCGATAAGCCAGCGCTTCCCAGCCGCGCCACCACTGTGGCACCGGCGGAGCTGGAGGTGCTGGCAGAGTTGGAACGCAAGGTTCTCTGGTTGTCCACATGGATAGTTCACAACGCCAACCACATTCGCCCCAACATTGACGGCCTCAAGGTTGGCGGTCATCAAGCTTCCAGTGCTTCATCTGTAACTCTGCTTACCGCGCTTTACTTTCACGTCCTCAACCCGGCCGACCGCATCGCAATCAAGCCGCATTCCAGTCCCGCATACCACGCCATCCAATATTTGATGGGCCGCCAGACGCGCGAGAAGCTGGAGCAGTTTCGCGCAATGGGCGGGGCGCAGTCCTACCCCTCGCGCACCAAAGATACGGTGGTTGTGGATTTTTCCGGCGGCTCCATGGGATTGCCAATCGGCCTGACCACGTTTGCGTCACTGGCGCAGGACTACGTGCGGCTTAAGCAACTAGTGCCAACTGGCACGCCGCCCGGCCGCATGGTGGCACTGATGGGCGATGCCGAGTTTGACGAGGGCAACGTGTTTGAGGCCATGCTGGAAGGCTGGAAGCACGATGTGCGCAATCTGTGGTGGGTGATTGATTACAACCGCCAGAGTTTGGATGCCGTGGTGACCGACCGCTTGTTTGGCCGCGTAGATGATATTTTTCGAAGCACGGGCTGGCAGGTTACAGTGCTCAAGTACGGCAAGAAGCTGCAGGCTGCGTTTGCGCAGCCCGGTGGCGCGGCCCTGCGCCAGTGGATAGACGACTGCCCCAACTCGCTTTACTCCGCGCTGGTGTACAAGGGCGGTGCCAGCTGGCGCGAACATTTGCAGCAGGACCTTGGCACTACGCCGGGCATCAAGGCGCTGCTGGCAGCGCACACTGACGCTGCGCTGCATGCGCTCATGACAAATCTTGCCGGGCACGATTTGGAAGCGCTCCTTGAAGGCTTTGGCGCGGCGGACAGCGATCAGCCGCATTGCTTCATTGCCTACACAATCAAAGGCTGGGGGCTGCCGTTTGCCGGCCACAAAGACAATCACTCCGGCCTGATGAGCGTTGCCCAAATGACTGCGTTCAAGCAGGCGCAGGGGATTGCCGATGGTGCGGAGTGGGATCCGCTGGCCGGCGTGCGCCTGCCCGCGGAGCGCGTGCAAAGCTATCTGCGGCAGGTGCCTTACTTTTCGGGCAGCAGCCAACGGCCGGCAGCGCCAACCGTCGCAGTGCCGCCAACTCTGGCCTACCAATCCGCCCCCAGCCTCTCCACCCAAGAAGGGTTTGGCCGCATCCTCAACGAGTTGGGCCGCGCGGATGGTGAGTTTGCGGCGCGCGTTGTGACCGTGTCGCCGGATGTGACGGTGTCCACCAATCTTGGGCCGTGGGTAAACCGGCGCGGAATTTTTGACCGGCGCGAGCGCGCTGACACGTTCAAAGCCGAACAAATTATTTCGGCCCAGCGCTGGCAGGTGTCGCCAGCCGGCCAGCATATTGAGCTTGGGATTGCGGAGAACAATCTGTTTCTGGCACTGGCCGCGTTTGGGCTTGCCGGCCCGCTGTTTGGCTGCCGGCTGCTGCCGGTAGGCACGCTTTACGATCCGTTCATCATGCGCGGGCTGGATGCGCTGAACTACGCTGCTTATCAGGATGCGCGCTTCATGCTGGTGGCTACGCCATCCGGTATTTCGCTGGCGGCCGAGGGCGGTGCGCATCAATCCATCTCCACGCCGTTGATTGGCATGGGGCAGGACAAGCTGGCATCATTTGACCCGGCTTTTGTGGATGAGCTGGCGGTGATCATGCAATGGGGCTTTGAGCACATGCAGGCGGAGGATGGCGGCTCGCTCTACCTGCGCCTCTCCACGCGTTCGCTGCTGCAGCCGGTGCGTGAAATGGATGCGAGCGTGAAATCCGGAATTTTGTGCGGTGCCTACTGGCAACGCCTGCCGGCAGCGGGCTGCCCGCTTGTGATTGCTTACTGTGGTGTGGTTGCGCCGGAAGCCATGGCGGCGCACCAGCAGCTGCTGGAGGATGTGCCCGGCGCCGGGCTGCTGGCGGTCACGTCGCCCGACCGGCTGTTTGGCAACTGGAGTGCGACTGTGCAGGCCCGCACGCGCGGCGCCAACCCACCATTGGCGCATATTGAGATGCTGCTGGCACCGCTGGCAGCGCAGGCCACGCTGGTTACCGTGTTGGATGGCCATCCAGCAACGCTCTCATGGCTGGGTTCCGTGGCGCGCCACCGCGTGTATCCGCTGGGTGTCGATCACTTTGGCCAGTGCGGCAGCCTGCCGGACCTATACCGCGTGCACGGCATCGATACCGCGGCAATTCTTGACGCCTGCGCCGCTGCCTGCCTTTCCCGCTGACATCCGCTGCGGTTAGCTACGAGCGCATTGCAATTACGCTCAAACTTTGTAGCCTGCTGGTGCAACCAGAAATTGCAGTCCTCGCGCATCTGTATCAATAGCGCAAAGCAGTTGGGGACCGGCTAAGTACTACAGATTTAGTTATGCAAACAATTAAACCGCGCAGCATCTTGAATGCGAGGTAGATGCAACCCCGGGTCGGTTCGAAAACAGTCTTTTCCGATGCTACTAGCTGGTCGAATATACTGGCGTCGTAGGC
>CANNEJ010000077.1 GCA_947503585.1 Anaerolineales bacterium
GTGCTGGTGGATGGAGTGCCGGTGCGCGACTGGCAGCTTGGAGACCTGCGCCGCCAGATCTCCATCATCGAGCAGGATTTGTTTTTGTTCTCGCGCTCGATTGCAGAGAATATTGCCTTTGGCATGCCGGGCGCAACCCAACAACAAGTGGAGGCCGCAGCCCGCGCTGCCCAAGCGCACGATTTCATTCTGGCATTTGCGGACGGCTACCAGACTGTGATTGGCGAGCGCGGCGTAACGCTCTCCGGCGGCCAGCGCCAGCGGCTTGCGATTGCGCGCGCATTTTTAACACGGCCGCGCATTCTGATTCTTGATGACTCGACCAGCGCCATCGACAGCGCCACGGAGGACCAGATCCAGCGCGCCATTCGAGATGTGGCGCGCCAGCAAACGACTTTTCTGATTACGCACCGCCTGTCGCAAATTCGCTGGGCAGACGTGATTGTGGTGTTGCGCCACGGGCGCATTGCTGCGGCCGGGCGGCACGCAGACCTGCTGCGCGTATCGCCGGATTACCGCAGCATCTTTGCCCGTTATGAGTCCGGCAGCACTTGAGCGCATACAAGCTGCTATGAACATGTTCGCCGGCCTCGACACCGAAGCTTACGACCGCAAATACAGCGACCGTCAGCTGCTGCAGCGCATCGGCCGCTTCCTAGGCGTCTATCGCCTAAAAATCACGGCGTCATTTGCGGCTTTGATGCTCATGGCGGTGGCAAGCACCGCCTTTCCACTGCTTGTAGCGGCCGCGTTGGATCGCCTGCCGGTGCCACCGTTGCTGCTGGCACAGCTGGCTGCTGCCAGTCTCACGATTGGCGTCCTTATGTGGGGCCTCAATTACTGGCGTGCGCGCTGGTTTTCAGAGCTGATTGGCGATGTGGTGCTGGCACTGCGCTCGGAGGCATTCCGGGCTGCGGCTGAGCATGACCTTTCGTTTTACGATGAGTTTCGCAGCGGGCGCGTGATCAGCCGCATCACATCTGACACCCAGGATTTTGCGCAGGGCCTGCAACTGCTCGGCGACATCCTTGATGATGTGGCGGCGGTGCTGGTGCTGCTGGTAGTGTTGCTGCGGCTGGAGTGGCGCTTGACGGTGCTGGTAGTGGTGCTCACGCCCTTTGTATTTTGGATGGCCTCTGCCTGGCGCCACTTGGCACGCGGATTCACCCAGCGCGCCTCGCGCGCCATGGCAAATGTAAATGCCGCCATCCAGGAAGCGATTACCGGCATCAGCGTCGCAAAAAATTTTCGCCAGGAAGCCACAATCTATGGCCAGTTTACAGAGGTCAACCAAGCATCGTACGACGTAAACTGGCGGCGCGGATTTCTGCTGGCCACGGTATTCCCGGCGCTCAACGCAATGGTTGGCTGTGGGTCTGCGCTCCTTATTTACGCAGGCGGGCGCGCAGCCGGCGCGGGCATCATCACTGCCGGAGCATGGTTCTTGTTCCTTGCGGCAGTTGAGCGCTTTTGGTTTCCCGTCTCACAGCTGGCTGCATTCTGGAGCCAGTTTCAAGGTGGTCTGGCAGCAGCCGAGCGCGTGTTTGCGCTCATCGATGCAGAGCCGGCCGTACGCCAAACCGGCGCACAAAAGCTGAAGCTGCAAGGCGCACTCGAATTCTCAGATGTGCACTTCCGTTACTCCCGTCAGGAAGCGGTGTTGCGCGGTTTTTCGCTGCGCATCGAACCCGGAGAAAGTGTGGCACTAGTGGGCCACACTGGTGCCGGCAAGTCATCCGTGATCAAGCTGCTCGCGCGTTTTTATGATTATCAATCCGGCAGCTTATACATCGACGGCTGCGACGTGCGCAGCCTTGAGTTGCGCAGCTACCGCAGCCAGCTGGGCCTGGTGCCACAGCTGCCATTCTTGTTCGCCGGCAGCGTGGCAGATAACATCCGCTACGCGCACCCGCTAGCGACTGACGCACAGATATTGGCAATCGCGCGCCAGATTGGCGACGGCGAATGGCTTGGCGCACTACCCAATGGGTTGGAAAGCGAAGTGGGCGAACGCGGCTCGCGCCTCTCGCTTGGCCAGCGCCAGCTGGTGGCACTGGCACGCGTACTGGTGCAACGCCCGCCCGTCTTCATTTTGGATGAAGCCACTGCGAGCATTGACCCCTTCACGGAAGCACAAATTCAGGACGCGCTGGAGCTAATTCTCAAGCGCAGTACGAGTATCATGATTGCCCACCGCCTCTCCACAGTGCGCTCCGCAAGTCGCATCATCGTAATGGCGCACGGTGAAATCATTGAGCACGGCAGCCACACCCAGCTGCTATCAGACGGCGGCCATTACGCTGAGCTCTACCAAACCTACTTTCGCCATCAGTCGCCAGATTACACCGTGCCAGACAGCACGCCATCTGTCGTCATTACCGGATAACCGCGGGTCAATAGTTCCAGCCAGCACTTACCCTTTTGCGCATCGCAAATCAGGAACTGGCGCGCAACACTCTCCTAATCTCAGCAGAGACCCCAGACGCACTGACGCCCCACCCCCTACGGCATCAGCCGTGCAATCGTCCAACTCCCATCCGATTGCAGGGTGTATCTAAAGCGATCGTGCAAGCGGTTGGGACGCCCCTGCCAAAACTCAAAGCTTTGCGGCGTGACGCGATAGCCGCCCCACTGGTCCGGCAGCGGTATCCCGCCATTTGCAAACCTGGCTTTCATTTCCGCAAACTTTGTTTCAAGCAATGCCCGCGTCGAAATCACCTCACTCTGGCGAGAAGCCCACGCGCCAATTTGGCTTTCGCGCGGCCGGGAAAGAAAATATTTGAGCGATTCGGCAGCCGAAATTTTCTGCGCGCTGCCCATGGCACTCACCTGCCGCTCGAGGGCCAGCCACGGAAATAGAAGTGCAACCTTGGAATTTGCCGCCAGATCACGGGCCTTGGCACTTTCGTAGTTGGAGTAAAAAACAAACCCGCGCTCGTCGAAACCCTTGAGCAACACTGTGCGCACTGCCGGCCGGCCGCTGCCATCAGCTGTGGCAAGGGTCATCGCATTGGGCTCGATCACTTGCGTTTCAATCGCCTCGCGCATCCAGTGGTCAAACTGCGCAAATGGGTTTGCATCCAAATCGGACAAATCCAGCGACCGGGTCGCATAGTTCCGGCGCATCTCCTCCAGCTGCATAGTTGTAGTCATAGCGTTGCCGAACTCAGGTGGTAACAAATCAATTTTACAACACGCCCCAATCAAAGCGCTTCCTGTTTTTTCTGTGCATGCGAAACATTGGCACAACTCCCGAACGCCCGCACTAAACCAGCCCGTTGGCGACCGACTCACAGCAACATCTGGTTCATTGAAGTGCTGTAGCGCCACCAACCCTGCCGTAACAAACGCTTTTCAATGACCTTGCAGCGTGTACGGCCGTGAGCACAGCCGGCTTTCCGGCCAAGTTGGGATGGGGAAATAAAAAGCCCCCGCTCGCTGCAGGGGCTGATGGATTACAAAGTTGGCGCGGTCAGCTGCTTGTGAGGAGTGCGTCAAAGGCCTGCTTCAATTCATCCGCGCTAACCATACCGGCCCACTGCTTCACAATTGCGCCCTGCCCATCCAAAAGTGTGAAGTGCGGACGGAAGCGAAAGTTGACTGCTTTCAAAAGCTCACTTGTCGCCGGGTCATCCATATCCAGATAAGTAAATTTCACCCGCTTCCAATAATCATTTTCAAGCCCATGCACGATGGGCTTCATTGCCTGACATGCCCCTCAGAAATATGCGTAGACTTCCACAAGTTGCGGCACGCCCGCTGCCAACTGCACGCTGTCCGGACTGGTTGGCGAGAAGTCCGCGGCAATTGCGGGCGGGCCGGCTGCCGCCCACAGCTCGGCAGCCGGGGCAACAACCGCTGCCATTGTTGGCACAAGCGCGGTTGGCGCCCCCGCCTGATCTGCCGGCGCCTCGGTGGGCGCTACTTTAGTTTTGACCACTGGCTTTGCAACCGCAGTGGCTGGCACCTGCGCTACAGGCGCAGCACACGCAACCACCACCAGAAACAATGCAGCCAGCACGGAAATCTTTGCCGCTGATTTGTTGACCATGGGGCAGAGTGTATCAAGATCAATTTAGCATGCCAACTTACCGTCGAAAGGTGTATAGTCAGCTGCGATGAAATCAATAAATCTGCAGGAATTACTGAGGCGGGGCACACTTCTGGCGGACGGGGCACTGGGCTCTGAGCTCTACGCGCGCGGCGTCGTCCATGGCAGTTGTCTCGACGCGCTAAACCTTTCCGATCCGGCGGCAGTTTTGGGTGTGCATGCGAGTTACCTGCAAGCCGGTGCCGACCTAATTGAGACCAACACATTTGGCGCAAACCCTTTCCGGCTGGCGAGCCATGGCCACGGCGAGCAAGTGGCTGCAATCAACCAGGCGGGTGTAGCGCTGGCACGCCAGGCGGCAGCGGCCAGCGGACGCGCAGTGGCGGTGGCCGGGTCCGTAGGTCCGCTTGGTGTGCGCCTCGCGCCCTTCGGGCGGGTCAAGCCGGAGGCAGCGTACACGGCGTTTAGCGCACAAATTGGCGCACTATTGGCGGCCGGCGTGGACGCGCTGGTGCTGGAAACTTTTTCTGATTTGATGGAATTGAGCGAGGCGGTGCGCGCAGCGCGCGACTGCGCTGCTGCCCACTCGCCGGTGCTGCTGGTGGCTTCCATGACGTTTACGCGCGACGATCGCACGCAACTAGGCGACTCGCCGGCCCATGTGGCGCGCACGCTGGCCGGCCTGGGCGTGGATGTGCTCGGCGCGAACTGCTCGATTGGCCCGGCGCAGTTGCTGCGCGTACTGCAAGCCATGCATGCGGCTGCGCCACAGCTGGCGCTTTCCATAATGCCCAACGCCGGCATGCCGGAGTTGAGCGGCGGGCGCGTGTTGTATCCGGCCGGCCCGGATTACTTTGCCCAATTAACGCCGGACTGGCTGGCAACTGGTGCTCGCATCGTTGGCGGATGCTGCGGCACCACACCCGCGCACATTGCAGCGCTGCGCCAGGCGCTCGACACACCGCGCAAAGCTGCAGTGCACAGTGTGTCCCACCGGCCCAGCACCCCCGCCGAGTTGCTGCCCGCAACTGACGCGCCAACCAAACTTGCAACCCAGCTGCAATCAAAACGATTTGTGATCACGGTGGAGATGAGCCCGCCCAAGGGCTATACCCCGCACAAGGTGCTGGCCGGCGCGCACATGCTGGCAGAGGCTGGCGCTGATGTGATCAACGTGGCCGACTCGCCGCTGGCGCGCATGCGCATGAGCCCGTGGGCCGTGTGCCACCTCATTCAGCAGCAGGTGGGCATCGAGACGGTGCTGCACTTTCCCACGCGCGGCCGCAACCTGCTGCGCGTCCAAGGCGACCTGCTGGCCGCCCACGCCCTGGGCGTGCGCAATGTGTTCGTGGTGATGGGCGATCCCGCAACCATCGGCGACTTCCCGCAGGCCTTTGACACTTTTGATGTGGCTCCGACTGCGCTATTGCAACTTGTCAAGCAACGCTTCAATGCAGGCGTGGACCAGGCCGGACAGGAAATCGGACAGCCAACTTCATTCGTGGCAGCGTGCGCGCTGAGCCTCAGCGCGCCGGATCCGGCCCGCGAGATCAAGCTGCTGCGCAAAAAGCTGGAGTGCGGCGCAGACTTTGCGCTGACGCAACCCGTGTTTGATGCGCAAGTGGCGCGCGATTTCTTCGCGCGCTATGCCGCCGAACACGGCCCGCTGCAATTGCCGGTGCTGGTGGGCGTGCTGCCGCTGTATAGCGAGCGCCACGCCGGCTTCCTGCACAATGAAGTTCCCGGCATCCATATTCCGGATGAGATCCAGCGGCGCATTGCCGGCGCAGCGGATGCACCGGCTGAAGGCGTGCGCATTGCCCTGGAGTTGCTGGCGGAGCTGCGCGCAACCACCCCCATCCGCGGCGCGTATCTGCAGCCGCCTTTTCGGCGCTACGAGTTGGCGGCCGAAATCATCGAGCACACGCGGGCACAGGATTAAGCAAAAGGGCTGTGCGCTACATCGGCCGCATGCGCGCTGACTTTGCGCGCAAGGTGCGCATTGGTTTTCTGCTTGCGGCTGTGGCCGCTGCCTGCTCGCCAGCTGCTGCCGCCATACCGCCAACTGCCGCACCCGCCAGCGCCCCGGCTGTAGTTGGCTACGCGCCGGAGCGCGGCGCCGAGCTTGCCCGTGATGGCTCCATCGAGCTGTATTTTGACCAGCCGATGGACCAGCAAAGCGTGGCGCAGGCGCTGCGCTTTGACCCGCCGCTGCCTGGACAGCTGCTGTGGCCGGAGCCGGGTGTGGCACGCTATGTGCCGGCGGGCGCAGCGCCGCACGCAGCCCGCATTGGGGTGCGCCTGCTGGCCAGCGCACGCAGCGCCAGCGGTGCGCAGCTGCCCGCCGACTTCAGTTTCTTTGTGCACACCACCGGGTATGTGGAGGTGACCCAGGTGTTCCCGCTGCCCGATGCACAAGCAGTGGATGTGCGGTCCGCGATCACTGTGGTGTTCAACCGGCCAGTGGTGCCGCTGACTGCAGCCAGCACCGTAAGCGCGCTGCCCAACCCGCTGCAACTGCAGCCGCCCGTAGCCGGCACTGGCGAGTGGCAAAGCACCAGCATCTTTGTCTTCACCCCGGCAGCGAGCCTTGCGGGCGGGCAGCGCTACAGCGCCACCATCAGCGCCCCGGCAATCGCTGCGCTCAGTGCCAGCGGCAGCCTGCAGCTGCCCGCTGCAGAAATGCAAACTGATTACACATGGGTCTTTAGTACACCCGCTCCAAAAGTCTTGGGCACCGAAGCATCGCCCGACGGCCGCACCATTTCGATTGTCTTCAACCAGCCCATGGATCACGCCAGCACCGAGGGCGCATTTGCGGTGCGCAGTGCCGCTGGCGCTGCTGTGCGTGGCACCTTTGCGTGGG
>CANNEJ010000078.1 GCA_947503585.1 Anaerolineales bacterium
AATATTCAACGGTTGGGCCGCAAGCAGTTTTGGCGTGTCCGCACTGGGGCTGCGATCGTAAATGGCAAGGGCATCCGCTCCCAGCAGTTGCTGGCAGTAAGCGGCAGCATTTTGGGCTGGTGCTGCCGCGCTTTGTCGCAAGGCTGAATGCAGGGCCATGAGTGGTTCAAGCGTTTTAGCAGGCGGTGGGCTTGTGGCGGAAGCAGGTGCGGGCACAGTGGCCGCGCTTGCGCCCATCAGCATTACGACCAGTTGGTCTTCAATCTCAATGCATGTGGCTTGCAGGTTGGCGATGGCCAGTGCGCCCGCATTCCCACGCCACTGCCAATTTTCGAGCAGCAGTGTGGCGCCGGGTGCCAAATCCTTTAGATTGCGTACAAGTACGGTTGCATTTTCTGCGAGTAATGTGGAGAGCGGCGCTGCGCAAATTTCTTCGCGGCTGCGGCCGAAGAATTCCAACGCGTATGCGTTGGCTGCAAGTATGCAATCGGCGTGCGGTGATACTAGCAGAACCAGCTGCGGAAGCTGGTCTGCCAGGTGCTGGAAGCGGGGATCTGTGGCGCGCGGTTTAGAGCGGGAACCAAATAATGCCAGAGGTGTGCGCAGCTGCGAAAAGGTCATGCAGGGACGCGGGCGGCAGCGCGGCTTCTCATGTTTGCGGGCTGGATGGATTCCATTGAGCGGTACTTGGCGACTGTGCGGCGGGCGACGCTGTAGCCGAACTGCTTGAGGGCCATCGAAATTTGGTCATCTGTCAGCGCGCGCTGCTCAGCTTTTACAATCTCGCGCACCGCATCCCGCACTGCCAGCGAACGGTCAAAAAATTGGTCCATGCGCACCATGCGTCCGCTGGGCATCTGTACGCGTTTGTCCGCAACCGCGCGCGAGATGGTGGATTCGTTGTACTTCAATTCTTTTGCCAGTTCAGCGCGGGTCATGGGCTGGTAGTCAGCATTGGTGCCTACAATGAAATTATACTGCCGCTGCACAACGCTTGTCACAATCAGGCGCATCGCATTGTTGCGCTGGCGCATGCATTTTACGAACAGCTCGGCGCGCTCCAGATGTTGGCGCCACTCCAGCTTCTGGCTGGGGTCGTGAATTTCTTTGGTCATGGTTTTTAGTTCAGGATCCACTTCGAGCCAGCCACTGGCGGCCGAAAATACTTCAACCAATAGCGGGCCGTCCGGACGGTGTGGGTCGCGGGTAATCAAGACATCGGGCTGATAGAAGCGCTGATCGCCGGCATCTTGGTGTGTCCAGCGCGCACGCGCTGGATTTGGCGAGAGGCGCTTCTGGATGAACTCGACGGCGGCTTTGACGATTGCGAGCGGTTGGCTGCACGCGCGTGCCAAGGCGACAATATCCGCGGATGCCAGCACTTCCAAGTGATCAGTAAGGATGGCGTTGGCAAGCGGATGGGCAGTGCCCTCTGCTTCGAGTGCCCGCACTTGCAATTGGAGGCATTCACGCACACCACTGGCAGCCACCCCAACCGGGTCGGCTTGGTTGATTTTCTCAAGCACGAATTGCACGTCGGCAACCGGAACTTTTAGGTAGTGTGCCACTTCAGCCGGCGTTTCCGGCAGAAAGCCGCGGTTGTCCAGACGCTCGAGGATGTACACAGCAATCTCGCGTTGATTGGCGGAGACGAGCGGCGCTACTTGCTGCAGCACATGTTCGGAGAGCGTGATAGTCTGTTGTACGCGGTCAATCGGGGATTCGTCATACTCGGATTGGGTGACGGCGGAGCTGGGAGAAGTGCGCGGCGAAACGAAGACCAGCGCATTTTCTGTAGACATTTTTCCCATGCAGGCGGGGCAGGGTAGGGAATGAACGCGGCGGCGGCACTCCGGGCAGCGCATTTCCTCAACCAGACGCAAGGCCGGGTTCTCGCTTAGCTCGCGCTCAACTTCGGCTTCGAGCTCGCCCACCGGGCAGGCCAATAACTCCATGGTCTTGAGCATGTGTGCAGACGGCATTTGCCGCTGGCTGGCGGTGTTTCGATTGGAGAGCGTAGCGTTTAGCATAGGGAGCCTCGAGCAAGAAAAGTTTAACCGATAATTTACGTAGTTGCAAGATGCGTGCCAGACGAGTTTTTGGCAGGCTGGGGCGCCGTCCGTGGTAGAATTTCGCCATGAACCCGGATCTGGTAGTAATCGGCGGCGGTTTGGCGGGCTCTGAGGCGGCCTGGCAGGCCGCGCAGCGCGGTTTGCGGGTCTCGTTGCATGAAATGCGCCCAAACCGTCCTACAGGCGCCCACGCCACGGATCGGCTGGCTGAGCTGGTTTGCTCTAATTCGCTTGGCTCAAACCTGCCGGACCGCGCTTCCGGGGTACTGAAAACCGAACTGCGATCGATGGGCAGTTTTCTGCTGGCTTGCGCTGAGGAAACGGCTGTTCCAGCGGGTGGGGCGCTGGCCGTTGACCGGGAAGCGTTTGCGGAGCTTGTGACGGCCCGCGTGGAAGGTCATCCCCGCATCGAGCTGGTGCGCTCTGAGGTGGAGCGGCTGCCGGCGGGACCGGCAATCGTGGCCAGCGGTCCGCTTACTGCACCCGCGCTGGCGGCGGAGTTGCAGCAGTGGCTGGGCGGCCCGCACCTTTATTTTTACGACGCGCTTGCGCCGATCGTTGAGTACGAGAGTGTGGATCTAGCAATTGCGTTTCGGGCCTCGCGCTACGGCCGGGGTGAGGTGCTGGACGGTGACTATTTGAACTGCCCGCTGACCCGGGCAGAGTACGACAATTTTGTGGCAGAGCTGGTGAAGGCTGAGCGCATTGCACTGCGTGAGTTTGAGGCGGATATTGCCAGCGGGGTGCGGGCGGGCCCGGATAAATTCTTTGAGAGCTGCCTGCCGGTGGAGATCATTGCAGAGCGCGGGTTGGAATCGCTGGCGTACGGACCGATGCGCGCGGTGGGGCTGCGCGACCCGCATACCGGTCGGAGACCGTACGCGGTTGTTCAGCTGCGCCAGGATAATCTGGCAGGTTCGCTCTACAACCTGGTTGGCTTTCAAACCAATCTCACCTTCAGCGAACAGCAGCGCGTTCTGCGCCTGATTCCCGGTTTGGGCCAGGCGCGGTTTGCGCGCTACGGGATGCTGCATCGCAATACATTTATAAACAGCCCGCGCACGCTGTTGCCCACCCTGCAAGCGCAGCAGCGCGCGGATATATTTTTTGCGGGCCAGATCACGGGCGTTGAGGGCTACATGGGAAACGTAGCCACTGGCTTGTTGGCCGGCATAAATGCTGCGCGCCTGCTGGCGGGCGAAGAGTTGTTGACGCTGCCGGCGACGACAATGTTGGGCGCGTTGTGCTGGTATGTGACCCATGCGGACCCCGATAACTTTCAGCCGATGAAAGCCAACTTTGGCCTGCTGCCGGCGCTGGAGCGTGCGGCGAACGGACGCGATGGCGGGAAACGCGAGCGCTTTGGCGCGTATGCCGCGCGGTCTGCGGATGACCTCAGCGCATATTTAGCGGCTGCTAAATTTGAGGCGGTTGATGATGGCGGCGGCAGTCACCGCGCCACTGTTGCTTTGCTGCATGCAGCAGCTCCCGCAGCGGTGCGAGCGCCGGGTTTCTAATGCGGCCTAAGTTGTAGTAGTTCAAGATGCCTAAAGCTACCATCTCAACGGAAATGCTCAAGGAGCGCGCATTCTTGGTGAGCGTGGAGGTGCGCCATGAGCCGGGTCTTTTCACGCCTAAAGATTCGCTGCTTGAACTGGAGCGCTTGGCCGAAACTGCGGGACTGGTAGTGATCGGCCAAGTTTCGCAGCGCCTCAACAAACCGGATGCGACGACACTGATTGGGTCGGGCAAGGTGGCGGAACTGAAGGAGCTGGTTGAAGAACAGCATGCCGACCTGGTGATATTTGATGAGGAGCTTTCGCCACGGCACCAGCGTGAACTGGAGACTGTTTTGGGCGAGGGTGTGCGACTGCTGGACCGCACGGCCCTGATCCTGGATATTTTTGCGCAGCACGCGCGCACGAGCGAGGGCGCGCTGCAAGTGGAGCTGGCGCAGCTTGAGTACCGCCTGCCGCGCCTCACGCGGCAGTGGACGCACCTTGCGCGCCAGGCGGGCGGTGGTGGCGGGCGCGCGGGCGGAGTTGGCGGCGTAGGATTGCGCGGCCCGGGCGAGACGCAGCTTGAAGAAAAGGTGCGCGCGCACCGGGCGCGCCACCGCGTGCAGCGCAAGCGCACCGGCACACCCGTTGTGGCGCTGGTGGGCTATACCAATGCCGGCAAGTCCACGCTGCTGCGCGCGTTGACAAGTGCAGATGTCTACATTGCGGACCAGCTCTTTGCCACGCTTGACCCAACCACGCGCCAAATTAACTTGCCGGACGGGCAGGCAGCACTCATCACCGATACCGTTGGCTTCATACAAAAGCTGCCCACCGCGCTGGTGGCAGCTTTTCGAGCAACCCTCGAAGAAATTGCTGAGGCCGATCTGCTGCTGCACGTGGTAGACAGCACCCACCCCAATGCCTGTGAACAGGCTGAAGCGGTGGAGCAAACCTTGGGTGACTTGCACATGGACAACGTGCAGACAGTGACGGTGCTGAACAAAATTGACGGCGTGGTTGCACCAAAGGTGCTGGCTGATCTGCGGGCGGTTTATCCTGAGAGCGTGATGATTTCCGCACTGACGCACGCCGGGCTGGACGCACTGCTCAGTCAAATTCAGTCCAGCCTCAATAGCAATATGACGGATGTGGAGTTGTTGTTGCCGCACACTGCGGGGCAATTGTTGTCTGCCTTTCACCAGCACGGCCGGGTGCGATCAGTTAAACACCTCGCGAAAGGGGTGCGGGTGAGTGGTCAGTTGCCGCTCGAAAGACTGGCGGACTTTGCTGAGTATTTTGTCAAACCTGCGCCAGTGGGGCGGGCGCCAGTAACGCCGGAAGACGAGTAATTACGGCGCTCAATGTTGGAGCGCACGAGTTAAGCGCTGCGCTGAGTTTGACTGGCGTTGTTACCTTGTTCCCTGCTTAGCGCGTCCGAATTACTTCGGAAATCAGGGCCGGTAAATCTTGGTCACCTTCACCACGCAAGGCGCAGTTGTGAACTTGAAATCTCCAAAGCGGACGAAGCCGAAAACTTTAATGGGCCGGTCTGGCAGGATAAGCGTATCGTTATCCGTATGGACTATCACCTGGCTCGCAGTGTAACGAAACAGCGGAAGTTGCTCCACCTGATTTTTGCCCGGGCCAACATCAACCGCAATTGGGATGAAGCGGTCCGGCTTGTCATTGGGGAGGCCTATGCCCAAGACATAAACTTTTTCGCGGGTGTAAATGTTGGCGGGCACACGCATTGTGCCGGTTATTTCTACGAGCACCTCGGCCGGCATGAGGCAGGTGCGTTCCAAAGGAACTGGAATGGGCGTGGGCGTGGGTAGCGGTGTGGCGGTTGGCTCGTTGGCAATTGATCCCACAGACTTGCATCCAGCAGCCAAAAGCAGCATTGCGAGGCTTAGGTGCATTGAGCGCATGTGCGGATTTTACCCCCTTGCATCGAATGTGCAGGTTGAAAATGTTTAGCGGCGCAAGTAGAGTGGCACTACGGCTATTCGAGAGCTGTATCGCAAGAGCACGGTTCTCGACTGGAGGATAAAGGGTGATAACATCCTGAATATGTTTGCGGGAGCGCGTGCCTTCGCTGCCAACCGCTGGTCGCGCTTGATTTTCTTTGTTGCGCTGGCCGGCGGCATTGCTGCGCTTGGCCGCGCTCCAAATTTGCCGGGTTCGCTCGTGGTCATGAGCGACCGATTGCATATGTTCTCCACGATTTTCCAGGGAATTTTTATTGAAGCAGTACCATTCCTGCTGCTCGGCACCCTGGCTTCTGGAATTGTGGAGGTGTTTGTGAATCGAGAGGAGCTGGCGCGCTATATTCCGCGCGATGCAGTGCGTGGTGTCATGGCGGGTGCACTACTTGGTTTTTGCTTTCCGGTTTGTGAGTGCGGAGTGGTGCCGCTGACGCGCCGGCTTTTTAACAAGGGCATGCCGTTGCATGTGGGCGTCGCATTTCTGCTGGCTGCGCCCGCGCTTAATCCGATTGTGATTGTGAGCACCTACACGGCGTTTGGTTTTGGCCCCATTTTGTGGGCGCGGATCGGCCTCACGATTCTGATTGCAGTATTTTGCGGGCTTGTGTTCTCCTTTGGCGCCCGCCCCGAGCGGGTGTTGCTGCCGGCTGCGTGGCCGGTACTTGCTGGTGGCAGCGCATCTGTGGCGCATGTGCAATCTGCGCCGGTGGCACAGCGCTTAAGTCAGGTTGTCTCAATTGCTGCGGATGAGTTTTTTGAGATGGGCAGCTATTTGCTGGTGGGAGCTGCTTTGGCGGCGGGTTTGCAGGCGCTTGTGCCGCAGTCTCTGCTGCTGGGTTTGAGTACTGGCCCGCTGGTGTCGGTGCTGGCGCTGGTGTCGTTGGCCGTTGTCCTGTCTATTTGTTCGACTGTGGATGCGTTCATTGCGCTGGCGTTTGCCGGCTCGTTCACCACGGGCTCAGTGCTAGCCTTTCTTGTGTTTGGCCCGATGGTCGATATAAAGAGCATCGTCATGTATAGCGGGGTGTTTAAGCGGCGCACCGTTGGTTATTTAGTAATGCTCCCGCTGTTGCTCACTGTACTGGCAGCTGTTTTCATCAATCTCAATCTTAATTGGTAATATTTTGATGTCTGCAAGGATGACTCGGGCTTCGCGCGGGCTGGTGATGCTGGCGCTTGGCGTGCTGATGCTTGAACGCATTTGGACCGGCACGCTGGTGTGGTTTGTTAATCCGCGCACGCTTGGGCTTACTTGGATGGCTGCGATTGGACTGATCGCCATGGCTGGCAGCTTGCTGGATGTGCGC
>CANNEJ010000079.1 GCA_947503585.1 Anaerolineales bacterium
CAGCTAGCGCATTGATGAGCGTGGCCTTGCCGGCGCCGGGTGCACCTGTGATGCCCACCAAATGCGCGCGGCCGGTGGCGCTATAAAGCGCGGCTAATATTGCGCGCGCCTCCGGAGCTGCGCGCTCCACCAGCGTTAGCACGCGCGCCAGCGCGCGCCGGTCTCCAGCCAGCACGTCGTCCGCAAGTGTCATAAGTTTCCGGGATTATTTGCGCGGGAGCTGGTGCCACCCAGTAACTGCGCCGCCGCTTGCGGGCAGCCCGCGCTGTCCGCCGACTCCAAGCTCAGCTGACTGGTGGCCGGGCAGCCGCCACGCTTTGCATCACGCGGATAATTTCGCCGGTGCTGGTGCCCGGGCCAAACACTGCGCTTACGCCTTGAGCCCGCAGTGCGGCGGCATCGTCTTCCGGAATTATGCCGCCCACAAACACCGGCACATCGCCCAGCCCGCGCGCTTGCAGTGCCTGCAGCACCGCGGGCACGAGCACATTGTGCGCACCCGAAAGCACCGAGAGACCCACAGCATCCACATCCTCCTGCAGCGCCGCTTCCACAATCATGTCCGGCGTTTGGCGCAGGCCGGTGTAGATGACTTCCATTCCTGCGTCACGCAAGGCGCGCGCAATTACTTTTGCGCCGCGGTCGTGGCCGTCGAGGCCCGGCTTGGCAATTAGCACCCGAAGTTGGCTGCGCGACATGTGACTTGCGCAAGTATAGCGCACACAATTTTCGAACAGTTTCATCCGGTCGCAGTTCGTTTTCTTGACCCGCCTCCCACTGAGTGGTAACATCTTTGGGCAATAGTTGGCACTCCCCGCTGTAGAGTGCCAGTTTTTAGCGCTGATTTATGAGTGCCACGCTTTCTGCCCGCCAAGAGTTAATTCTCAGCCTGATTGTGCGCGAGTACATGCAGCTGCCCCGCTCCAGCGGCATAAGCTCCAAAGCACTGGTGGAAAAATATGACTTGAGCCTGAGCCCGGCTACGGTGCGCAGCGAAATGGTGGCGCTTGGTGACGCCGGCCTGCTCTACCAACCGCACACTTCTGCCGGGCGGGTGCCAAGCGACGGCGGTTACCGCTATTTTGTCCAGCGCCTTGTGCAGGATGACACGCTGCCGGCCCCCGAGCAACGACTCATCAGCCACCAGTTTCATCAGGCGCGGGCCGATGTCGGGCAATGGAGCCGGCTGGCAGCTTCCGTTCTGGCACGCCACACACAAGCCGCGGCGCTCGTCACTGCGCTGCACAGTGGCCACGCGCGCTTCAAACATCTGGAGCTGATTGCAACCCGCGAACGGCAGGTATTGATGGTGCTGGTACTTCAAAGCGGCCAGGTACACCAGCAAATTGTGAGCTTTGACCGCGAGCTGGCGCAAACAGAACTGTCCGCAGTCGCCACAAAAGTGACGCAAGCCTGCCACGGCATGGTGGCGCAAGACATTGAATCCGCCCCTTGGGAAATGTCTGATGTTCAAATTCAAGTGCTGCAACTGGTGGTTGGTGTGATGCGCAGTGATGATGCCTTTGCGTCCGGCGAAATTTATCTGGACGGTTTCCAAAATCTGCTGGCTGACAACGATCCGGCCCAGTCCGCGCCGGTGCGCAACGCCATGCAGGTACTCGAACAGCGTGACTTCCTCGAAGACTTTTTGGCCCAGGCGCTTGGCCCGCAAGTGGGCGGGGTGCAAGTGGTGATTGCCGGCGAGGGTAAGTGGGAAGAACTGCGCGCCTGCTCCATGGTGCTGGCGCGCTACGGCGCGGATGATGTGGCCACCGGCACAGTTGGTGTTTTCGGGCCCACGCACATGGCCTACGATCGCGCGATTGGCACGGTGCGTTTTGTGGCCGAACTAATGACCAATCTGGTGGTGGAAAACTATGCTTGACGGAGAACAGTCTGTGAGCGATTCAAATGTTGAGGCGGCTGCCGGCACGGAAGCACCGCCGGTGGCCGAAGAAACACAAGCCGCAGCCGAGCCCACCCTCGAAGAGCAGCTCGCTGTTGCCAAAGCGCAGGCTGCAGAAAACTTTGACGGCAAAATGCGGGCGCTGGCAGAGTTCCAGAATTACAAGCGCCGCATGGAACGCGAGCTGCAGCAGGCGCGCCAATATGCAGCCGGCAGCGCGCTTAGCCGCGTCATTCCAGTACTGGATGACCTCGACCTGGCGCTTGGCTCGCTAAACGGCAAGAGCGACAGCAGCGCGTGGCAGGCGGGCGTCAGCCTGGTGCAGCGCAAGTTTCGCGCTGCCATCGAGGCGGAAGACATCAAGCTAGTAGGCGCCGAACCCGGCCAGCTGTTTGATCCGGCCGTGCACGAAGCCATTGTGCAGGAAGACAGCAAAGAATTTGCGGCGGGCACAATCATTGCAGTTGTGCGCCATGGCTACCAGCTTGGCGAGCGCATATTGCGGCCGGCGCAGGTGCGCGTGGCCAAGTAGCGCACCCCTAAAGGATTCACAATCATGGCAAAAATAATCGGCATTGACCTTGGCACAACCAACTCTGTTGTGGCAGTTATGGAAGGCGGCGAGCCCACCGTTATTGCCAGTGCCGAAGGTACGCGCCTGGTGCCATCAGTTGTGGCGGTCAACACCAAATCCAACGAGCGCCTGATCGGTCAGGTGGCACGCCGCCAGGCAATCACAAACCCGGCCAACACCGTCTATTCCATCAAGCGCTTTATGGGCCGCAAGTTTTCCGACCCACTGGTGGAACAGGCGCTCAAGAGCGTGGCCTATGAAGCCAGTGCCGCACCCAACAACGACGTGCGCGTGCGCCTCGGCGGCAAGGATTACTCGCCGCAGGAAATCTCCGCGATGATCTTGAGCAAACTGAAGGCTGACGCCGAGGCATATCTGGGTCAGGCAGTTACCCAGGCGGTAATTACAGTGCCGGCGTATTTCAACGACGGACAGCGCCAGGCCACCAAAGATGCCGGCCGGATTGCCGGGCTTGAAGTGCTGCGCATCATCAACGAGCCAACTGCTTCCGCGCTGGCTTACGGCCTCGACCGCAAATCGGACCAGACCATTGCGGTCTTCGATCTCGGCGGCGGCACCTTTGATATTTCGATATTAGATGTGGGCGAAGGCCTGTTTCAAGTGCGCGCCACAAACGGCGACACTTACCTGGGCGGCGACGATTTTGACCAGCGCATCATCGACTGGCTGGTTGGCGAGTTCAGCAACGATCACGGCATCAACCTGCGCGAAGACCGGCAGGCACTGCAGCGCTTGAAAGAAGCCAGCGAAAAAGCCAAGATCGAGTTGAGCACCGTGATGCAAACCGAGATCAACCTGCCGTTTATCACCGCCGATGCTAACGGACCCAAACATCTGGCGAGCACGCTTACGCGCAGCAAACTGGAACAGCTGACCGCCGATTTGGTGGAGCGCTCGATGGCACCGGTGCGCCGCGCGCTTGAAGATGCGGGCGTGAAGCCCACGGGAATTCACGAAGTAGTGCTGGTGGGCGGCATGACACGCATGCCCGCCGTGCAGGAGGCAGTGCGCAAATTTTTCGGGCGCGAGCCGCACAAAGGCGTCAACCCGGACGAGGTTGTCGCCATCGGCGCCGCCATCCAGGCCGGCGTGCTGGGCGGTGATGTGAAAGATGTGCTGCTGCTGGATGTAACACCACTGACGCTAAGCATCGAGACGCTGGGGGGGGTAGCCACCGCGCTCATCGAGCGCAACACCACCATCCCCACGCAAAAGAGCCAGCGCTTCTCCACTGCTTCGGACATGCAGCGCTCGGTGGAAATAAATGTGGTGCAGGGCGAGCGCCCAATGGCGACCGACAACAAAAGCCTCGGCAAGTTCATCCTTGATGGCATACCTCCCGCACCGCGCGGCGTGCCGCAAGTGGAAGTAACCTTTGATATTGACGCCGACGGCATCCTCAATGTGTCTGCGCAAGACAAAGCCACTGGCAACCGGCAGCAGGTCACCATTCAGGCATCCTCCGGCCTGACGGATATTGAGATTGAGCAGCTGGTACAGGACGCCGACAAATATGCGGTCGAAGATCGCAAGCGCAAAGCGCTGGTGGAGGCTTGCAACGCCGCCGACAATGCCGTGTACGCTGCGGACAAAGCTTTGCGAGAGCTGGGGGACAAGCTCGACCCGCAGACGCGCCAGGAGCTGGAAACGCAAATGACTGCAGCGCGTGCTGCGCTGACCAGCTCTGATGTGGAAACGCTGCGCAGCACAACCAGTGCGCTGCATGCAGCCGTGCAGCGCCTGGGCGCAGTCGCCTACCAGGCAGCCGGCAGCGCGCCGGCCGGCCCGGCAGCTGCCAACACGGCGGATGGCGACGTGATTGACGGCGATTATCGCGAAGCCTAACGCACTGCCAGCTTACATTCACTCGAAACCGAATGGCTGACAAGCGGGACTACTATGATGCGCTGGGCGTGGTGCGGGACGCCAACGCGGACCAGCTGAAGGCTGCCTACCGCAAGCTTGCCAAGCAGCTTCATCCGGATGTGAACAAGGCGCCCGCCGCTGAAGCACAGTTCAAAGAAATTAATGAGGCCTACAGCGTGCTGTCTGACGGCAACAAACGCGCGGCCTATGACCGCTTTGGGCATGCCGGTGTTGCCAATATGGGTGGCGGGGATGGCAACGGCGGGTCGCCGTTTGAGGATCTGTTTGAGCAGTTCTTCGGCGGCACCACGCGCCGCAACGCCAGTGGCCGCGTGGTACGGCGTGGCGCCGACCTGCGCTATGACATGAGCATCAGCTTTGAAGATGCCGTGCACGGCGTGGTGCGCGAGATTGAAATTGCGCGCGCAGAAACCTGCGGCCGCTGCAGCGGCAATGGCGCCGAGCCGGGCACCACGCCGGTCAAATGCGCTGCATGCAAAGGCACCGGCGAAGTGCGGCAGGTGCGCCAGACATTTCTCGGCTCGATGGTGAATGTAGCTGCCTGTGGTGACTGCCGCGGCACCGGCCAGCGCATCGCTTCGCCCTGCCAGGATTGCCGCGGCGCAGGGCAGGTAGAGGGGCGCCGCAAGTTGTCTGTAAATGTTCCGGCGGGCGTGGACAATGAAACACAAATCCGCCTTTCCGGTGAAGGCGGGCCGGGCGAGAACGGCGGCTCCACCGGCAATTTGTATGTGGTGCTGAGCGTTGCGGAGCATCGCTACTTCCGGCGCCACGAAGATGACATCGTGCTGGAGCTTGAGATCAACCTGGCGCAGGCTGCGCTGGGCGAGGAAATCACTGTCCCCACCATTGACGGCGACCGGCCGCTAACGGTACCAGCCGGCACGCAACCGGGAGCCGCAGTGCGCATGCGCGGGCTCGGTGCGCCGCGCATCAAACGCGGCGGGCGCGGCGACCAGATTGTGATCTTCAAGGTGGATATTCCGGCCAGTCTTAATAGCGAGCAGCGCAAACTGCTAAAGCAGCTTGGCGCCACTTTTAAGAACGGCGCGCGTCCGCACGAACCGGGGCGCGAGCCCGGCTTCTTCGAGAGCATCCGCGAGACCCTCGGCCTGTAGTGGCCGCACAGCCCGGCTCCGCGCCGCCCACGGCGTGGCTTGAAGTCTCCGTCACAGTCAATGGCGAGATGGCGGAAGCCGTGGCCGAAGCGCTCGGGCGCTTCGCACACCAGGGCGTCGCGCTGGAATACGAGGGCCCGCCGGCAGACCCGGACTTCCCGCCCGCCGAACCACTCTCCAGCGACGCGCGCATTCGCGTGCGCGCATTTCTGCCGGTTGACAGTGACTTGGATGAAAAGCGGACGCTGGTAGAGCGCGCGTTGTGGCCGCTGCAAATGATTGCGCGCAACAGCGGGCTGACCGTGCCCGCGGCTGTATTCGCACAGGTGGCAGCTGCCGATTGGGAGCAACAGTGGCGCGCGCACTACAAACCCATGCGCATTGGCCGCCGCATACTGGTGGCTCCGCCGTGGGAAACTCCGCAGCTGGCCAGCGACGCAGTGGTGGTGCGCATCGACCCCGGCCAGGCGTTCGGCACCGGCACACATCCCACCACACAGCTCTGCCTTGCCGCGCTGGAAGATGAACTGCAACCCGGGCAGCGCGTGCTGGATCTAGGGTGCGGCTCCGGCATTCTTGCCATCGCGGCGCTGCTGTTGGGCGCTGCGCAAGCCACTGCGTTTGACATTGATCCGGCGGCAGTTGCCGCCACGATTGAAAACGCAGCAGCCAACGGCGTAGCGGCGCGCATGCATGCGCTGCGCGGTTCACTGGCCGAGGCACAGGAGAGTGCGCCCTACCCGCTGGTGCTGGCCAACCTGCTGTCGCGCATCATCATTGAGATGTTGCAGCAAGGGCTGGCCCAAATTCTCACGCCGGGCGGAACCTTGATCCTCTCTGGGATATTGCAGGAGCAGTGCGCCGATGTTACGGCAGCGGCGGCGCTTGCGGGGCTGGTGGTGAAAGCCGTACCGCAATCCGGCGAGTGGGTGGCGATTGTGGCCCGGCACCCGCCCGCAACAGTTTAACTTTTGCGCGGCACTGCGCTCGAGCGCAGCCCAAAACCAATTTTCGACGGCTGCAGCCGGCGCACGGCCGCCCGCTTGATTTTTTTAGTCGTACTTAATGTCAGAAAACTTCATCAGCTTATCCAGCCGATGGGTTGCCGTTATCTCCCGCACCGTACCGGACTTGGAGCGCATCACCAGTGAGTGAGTGCGTGCGCCCTGCCCAAAATATTTCACCCCTTGCAGTAGTTCGCCATCCGTAATTCCGGTGACCGCAAAAAAACAATTGTCAGAACGCACCAGATCCGCAGTGTGCAGAATGCGGCTGGTGTCGTAACCCGCTGCG
>CANNEJ010000080.1 GCA_947503585.1 Anaerolineales bacterium
GGACCTCAAGCCGTTCATGCGCGCCTTTGAACCGCGCGCTGAGGTCAAAGAGCCGGCCTGGGCTGGTGAACTGATGGCGAACTATTGGTGAGCAAGTGTTTTATAGCCGCCGTTTGCAATAGCGTGCGGTGGAACCGGGTAGGCGCAATTTGACGGCTTAGATCCGTTTTGTCGTCATGAAAAGGCGTGTTTGAAAATAGCGCCGACGCGCACGGCCGTTGGTGGCAGTGCGTTTGGCGATTGTTTTTTTACAAAACCTGTTTGCGGGGAACATGGCCAGGCGCCATGGCGCACTTTTCCGCAAGTGCGCGGCCTGAAGCTCCTCGGCCTGGACTCGAACCAGGAACCAACCGGTTAACAGCCGATCGCTCTGCCAATTGAGCTACCGAGGAATATTTTTAGATTATAGTTTTGCGCGCCGGCAAGTGTCAAGCAACTGCGTTCGAAGCCCGCTCAACCAAGCAATTAGCCCAATTCATTTACGTATCTATGAATACTGACCCTCCGGCGCCCGGCACTGGGCGGCTCGGCCCGAACGCCATCTTGGCGCTGGTGAGCGTGCCCATATTTATTGGTGCGCTGGACCTGACGGTCATCTCCGCCGTGCTGCCGGCGCTGATGACGGACCTTGGCATTCCGGCGCAGACCGGCCTCAACGACGCTGCGTGGATGGTGAGCGGTTACCTGCTGGCATACACCATCTCCATGACGTTCATGGGCCGCGTATCGGACATGTGGGGCCGGCAGCGCGTGCTGTTGCTGGGCTTGGCCATCTTTATGCTCGGCTCTGCATGGGTGGCATTGGCGCCCGGCTGGCCGGCGCAGCTGGTGCAATGGCTGTTGCGGCGCACGCTGCAGCTGCGCCCTGACTCCGGTTTTCTGGCGCTGTACGTTTTGATAGCCGGCCGGGTGGTGCAGGCCTTTGGCGCCGGAGCGCTTGTGCCGGTAAGCATGGCGCTGATTGGCGATGTGTTTCCTGCGCGCAAGCGCGCTGTGCCGTTGGGCATCATCGGTGGCGTGGACACTGCCGGCTGGGTGCTCGGACATTTGTATGGCGGCGTGATGGTGCAATATTTTCCATGGCCGGTTTTGTTTTGGGTGAATGTGCCGCTGGCCGGCGCTGCGCTGCTGGTGCTGGCGCGCTGGCTGCCGGCGGGACGGCCGCAGCCGGCTGGCATGCGCTTTGATTGGGGCGGCGCGTTGCTGGTGAGCCTCATGCTGGTGGCGCTCAATCTGGCGCTGAACACCGGCGCTGACCCGCAGTCCGGCAGCCAATTGTCCGGTGCGGCAGCTGGCCTCTCACCGGGCTGGCTGCTGGTCACAGCCGGCGCACTGCTGGCGTTTTTATTGGTGGAGTGGCGCAGCGCGCATCCATTGCTCAACCTGGGTGCATTTCGCCAGCGCGCTTTCAGTGCGGCAACAGGGCTCAACCTGCTGCTGGGCTTTTGCCTGATGGTGGGCCTTGTAAGCGTGCCACTTTACATTAACACCGTCACCACCATCATGCAGCGCCTGGAGCCGCAGCGCGCGGCGCTGCTGACTGGCTACCTGCTGTCTGCGTTTACGCTGCCGATGGCGCTGGCTGCAATTGGCGGCGGGTGGGTGGCGCAGCGCGCCGGGAACCGGGCTGCAGCGCTGCTGGGCTGCGCGCTGGGTGTGGCCGGCCTGCTGGCCATGAGTCGCTGGCAGGTGCAGCACAGCGCTGCAATCCACGCACTCTTCACGCAGGGGTTGCGCGGGCTCGCCGGCGATGCGGAATTGCAGCAAGGGGCTGCGTTTGTGGCGGGCAGCCTGCTGCTCGCCGGCAGCGGCCTGGGCCTCACCCTCGCGCCCATCACAACAACTGTGGTTGATGCCGTTCCCGAAGGCGAGCGCGGCTCGGCCTCTGCGCTTGTGATCATCATGCGCTTGGTTGGCATGAGCGTGAGCGTCTCGGCTATGACGACATTCGGGTTGGAGCGCTCGCATGCGCTGCTGCTGGCCGGGACGGCGGACATGGCACAGACGGACTTTGCCGCGCAGGTGCAGCTGTTGGTGAGTTCCACGACGCAGGTGATTGATGAGATGGCGTTAATTGCGGCGCTGGTGTGCGCGCTGGGCCTGCTATTTGCGGCTGCTCTGCGGCAGCAAACAGCGCCGGGCGCAGCCGAATGAAAGCGCTGGCGGCTGAAGCCCATGCGCTGCTGGGCCTTGAACTTGACGGCGCACAACTGGCAGCGCTTGAGCAGCTTGCCATTGAGCTCACCAGCTGGAACCAGCAGCGCAACCTCACCAGCATCATCGATCCCGCGGGTATTCGCATCAAGCACTTTTTAGATTCGCTCTCATGTGTGCTGGCGTTGCGCGTGGCCGGCGCCGCACTGCCGAACCTGAAGATAGTGGATGTGGGCAGTGGGGCGGGCTTTCCGGGCCTGCCGCTAAAGATTGTGTTTCCGGCGCTGCGCATGACGCTGGTGGAGGCGACGCGCAAGAAGTGCGAATTCCTTGAGCATGTGGTGCAGCTGCTGCAGCTAAAAGGCGTCACCGTGCTGCATGCGCGCGCGGAAGAAATCGGGCGCGCAGCCGCGCACCGCGAACGTTATGACTGGGCAATTGCGCGGGCCGTTGTGCCGCTCCCTGCGCTGCTTGAATATTTACTGCCGCTTGTGCGCATTGGCGGGTTTTGCCTGGCGCAAAAGGGCAGCACGGCAGCCGTGGAAGCGCAGCAAGCCGGCGCTGCGCTGGCAGTGCTGGGCGGGAGCCTTGCCCAGCTGCTGCCCGTGGAGCTGCCCGGTGTGGTGGAGCCGCGCTTTCTGGTGTTGGTGGCCAAGCAGGCTGCGGTTCCGGCCAAATATCCGCGCCGCGCCGGATTGCCGGCAAAGCGGCCGCTGTAGGTTGGCCAGGCGCTACCCGATCACTCGGGGAATAGGCGGCGGCGCCGGGATCCCATCCACCGGGCGTGGCGCCAGCAGATAGGTGAGAACGGCCGCCACCGGCAGCAATAGAATACTTGCCTGCAGCGGCCAGCTGCGGTCAATGGAATATAGCCAGCCCGCAGCCGCCGGCGCCAGCATGCCGGCCGCAAAGGTAACTGTGGCGCTCAGCCCAAATGCCAGCCCGTGCTGCTGAACTGGCACCACGCGCATCGAGATCGCATCCACAAAGCGGCGTGAGATGCCCACGCCGGCGCGCAGGAAGAATGCAATGGCGAGCAGCGGCAGGCTGCCTGTGCTGAGCAGCAGCAGTGCATACACAATTCCGGCAGCCTGCAGCACTGCGAACACGCGCCGCGGCGGCAGGCCGCCCAGTGCAAACCCGAGTGAGAATTCGCCAAAAGCCAGCACGGATCCGAGGATGCCGATTTGCGGCAAGCTCAGAAGCCAGGTCTCCTGCAAATAGCGCGACGTCAGCGGCACGCCCAGCTGCAATGCAAACATTCCAAAGAACACGAGCAGCATAAAGCCCATGAAGCGCCGGTTGTGCAGCAGGCTCAGGTAGTTGCGGTTAATTCTTGCGGGGGTGTGCGGCAGCGGCCGCGTAAACAAGATCACAACCGTAGATGCCACCACCATCACCAGTGCCAAATAGAACGTGCTGCGCAAGCCGTAGGATTGCGCGATCCAGCCGCCAATGGTGGGGGAAATCATGAAGCCCGCAGAAAAGGAGGAGAACACCAGGGTTAGTGCGCGCTGCGGAGTCAGTTCGCCGCGCCCGTCCGTGATGTAGCGCGTGAGCGGCGGAATTACAAACCCGCTGCAGCCAAACAGAAACCAGCCGAGGGTAAACCAGCCCAGCGTGTCGGTGAAGGCAATGATCAGCATCGCCACAATCCCCAGCGGCCAGCTGATGCGCAGAGAGATGTGCGGCCCGTAGCGGTCAGCTGCGATGCCGGCCGGCAGCATGGTGACTGCGAGGCCAAAGGAAAAGAGGGCAATCACATAACCGGTCTGCACTGCGTCGGCGCCCAGGTCGCGCAGGTGCAGTGGCACATAGTCGTAGAACAAGCCCTCGCCAAAGCCCCAAAAAAACAAACTCAGCGATACCAGCTTTAGATTGCGGCTCAGGCCCGCAGCTATTCCGCCAAGCCAGCCTGTGACGGAGCGCATCATGCCGGCATCTGCTGTGCTAAAAACTTTGCGATGGCGGTAAACACCTGCCCGCGCTCCACATCTTCAGTGATTACATGGTCGCCGCGCGGCAGCAACAGCGTTTCCTTGTGCAGCGAGCCCAGCCGGTCGCAAATGCGCTGCATGTCGGCCGGAGTTACGGCGCGGTCTGCGCTTGAGTGAATTAGCAGCGCCGGCGCAGTCACTGCCGGCAGCAGCTCCGGCAGCACGCGCAAATAGTCCACAACCTCAGCCATCGCGCGCAAGGGGCGCACGCGGTATTGCACGCGCCGCTGCAGCGCCTGCGGGTCCACCCATGACGCAGTGGCGCTGGTCTTCTTCATGTAAGGATGCACATATGAGAGCTGGCGCAGCAGCGGAACGCGCCAGTCTGCCGGAATTGTAAACGGCGTGCTTAGCGCAACCACGGCAGCCACGCTGTGCGCTGCAGCCAGCTGCAGCGCAATCATGCCGCCCAGCGAGAGGCCGATAGCGGCAACTTGCGTGCACTGTGCGCGCAGCAGCAGCAGCGCGTCCTGCGCTGCCAGCTGCCAGTCCCACCAGCGCGAGCGCGCCAGGTCCGCCGGCTGCGTGCCGTGGTGCGGCAGGCGTGGCGCGTGCACCGTGTAGCCGCATGCCGCCAGATGTTCGCCAAGGCCGCGCAGCTCTTGCGGCGTGGCGGTGAAGCCATGCAGCAGCAAGCAGCCGGCGGCCGTGCCCTTAAAATAAAACGGCTCGGCACCGGGCATTATGCGCGGCGCCGGGCCGTTTGCGCCGGAAGTCACGCGAGCGGTACCAGCTCGCGCGCCAGCGTGGTGAGGCTTTCCGCCCCGGTGGCCGTGATCACCATGTTGTCTTCAATGCGCACGCCGCCAATCCCCGGCAGGTACACGCCGGGCTCAATTGTAAAAGTCATGCCCGGCTCCAGCTGCAGGTGTTCGCCCTGCTTCATGTCCGGCTCTTCATGTACCTCCAGCCCCAGCCCGTGGCCTGTACGGTGGATGAAATAATCGCCCAAGCCGGCGGCTTCGATTTGGGCGCGTGCCGCGCGGTCCACGGCATGGCCGGTGGTGCCGGGGCGGGCGGCAGCCCGCCCGGCTGCGTTGGCTGCCAGCACGGCGGCGTAGGCCTGTTCCAGCTGCGGCTGCAGTTTTGCGCCGGCCAGCGCATAAGTACGCGTCAAGTCCGCCACATAGTTTTCATGCGCGCAGCCCCAGTCCAGCGTCACAAAATCTCCGGCTTGCAGCGCACGCCCGGTGGGAAACGCGTGCGGGTTTGCGCCGTTCGGGCCGCTGGCCACAATCGGGCTGAACGGAATGCTGGCATCCGCGCCGGCGCGCAACAACTGCACCGTCAACTCGCTGGCCAGCTCGCGCTCGCTGATGCCGGGGCGGATGGCGGGCAGCGCGGCCAGCATGGCGCGCTGCGCCACATCAACTGCAGTGCGCATGGCTTGCAGCTCGCTGGCATCCTTGCACATGCGCAGCGTTGCCAGCACTGCATCCGCATCAGTGGGCTGCGCCTGCAGGCCGGCGCGCGCCAGCAGGTCCAGTTCTAAAAAGCGCATGCGCCGCCCTTCGATGCCCAGCCGCGGGCCGCGCAAGTTAAGCGTCTGCAGCGCAGCCGTGGCTGCCTGCAGCGGCCCTGCCTCATCCGTGAATGTAAAAATCTCACAGCCGGCGCTTTGTGCTTTGGTCTGCTCCAGCGCCGGCACCACCAGCAGCGGCGCGCCGCTGGCCGGCACAAAGCACAGCGTGGCCCGTTCGCTCAGGTGAAACTCCAGCCCGGTAAGGTACTGCATGTTGGGCCCGGGCAGCACGGCCAGCGCCGCCAGGTCCGCCTGCTGCAATTGTTTTTGGATGCGCGCAATGCGCGTCGGATGTAAAGCCATGATGATCCTTTCTCCTGAGATTGTGCAATAACCGGTTGGACGCTGAGCGCTGCTAACCGCTGTTGTTATACAGCTCGGGGAAGGCAGCGGTTGGATTTTGCAGCAGCGGCTGCGGCTGGCCGCGCAGATATTCATCAAAGAAGGCCACGCTCAGCGCGCGCACTATTGTCAGCGCGCGCTCCCCTTCGATCGACCCCTTCAAACCCAGCAGCGGTGCCAGCGGGCTGAGCAGCGGCAAGTCTGCAAAGTCATAATGCCCGCTATTGCGCAATGTTAGCAGCAGCGTGGCACCGCGCAAGTTTGGCCGCACCTGCGCAAACTGCTCCTGGTTCTCCTCCGGGTTCCAGCCCGTCAAAGATTGACCGTCGCTAAAAAGAAACAGGGCGGGCTGCGCAAGCCCCGTGCGGCGGGCCAGCGCAGACACCGGATTGATCCACGGGTCAAAGCCAATATAGGCACCACATTGCCGGTTGCGGCTGCACAGCTCCAGCGCCGCGCCGCCGCCATTGGAGTGGCCGGTGATTCCCACGCGTTCCAGCGCCAGCCGGCCGGCCAGCTGATTGCCGGGCTCAGTTTGTGGCAGCGTGCGCAGGTGCTCAAGCACTAGTTGCACATCGCCCACCCATTGCTCAGCCTGGCGCACTGCTGCTGCGTGGTACACGTCCGCCGGCGCACCGCGCGGCAGGATGGCGCGGTTGTGTGGCAGGATGCGCCCGTCTGGCATGATGGTGCCCACAGCGCCATATGGATGCTCCGTGCTTACAACCACGTAGCCCTGGCTGG
>CANNEJ010000081.1 GCA_947503585.1 Anaerolineales bacterium
CATGGGCCGGGGGTTGCGCGCCGGCAGTGGTGCGGGCGGCTCATGCAAAAAATTGGGGCAGGTGGGCACGGTTTGTTTCCAGCATGTCTTCCAGCACGGCAGCGGCCTGTGCGGGCTGCGGCCCCAGCGGGTTGGTGATCAGCGCTTGATACGCAGCCGCGCGGTCGCCGTGCACCGCAGCCGCCACCGTCAACAGTTCATACATTTTTACCTGCGCCAGCAAGCCAAAGCAGGCGGGCGGCAGCGGCTCGGCGGGCAATGCATGCACGCCCTGGCGGTCCACTTTGCAGGGCAGCTCCAGCACCCAGTCTGCGGGCCAGCCCGCTACGGCGCCGTTGTGGCGCGTGTTCACAATATGCGTTTCCCCCAGATTGTTATGGTGCGCATTCAGCAGCTGCGTAGCCACGGTGGAATAGTATGCGCCGCCGCGCTTCATCAAATCTGCGGGCGGCTCGCACAGCGCCGGGTTGGCGTAGTCGCGCAGCAGGCCGGCTTCAATTTCCATCACGGTCTCCGCGCGCGATGGCGGCCAGTGCGCCTGCTCGGCCAGCTTGTGCGCCGTGGAATAAAAATAATGCAGGTAGTAGCTTGGCACCATGCGCAGGCTTTCAAGCAGCTCTGGCGCAACTTCCGGCACGGCTTGCGCGCGCACGTGCGCAATGTAGCTGGCCATGACGCGCGGCCACAGCTCTTCGCCGTCCAGCTTGAAGCCGCGATGCCAGCTGAGGTGGTTGAGGCCGAGCGTGTTCAGCTCGGCGCGTTCCGGTGCCAGCGCCTGCCCCAGGCTTTTCTCCAGTTCGGCCAGCGTGTCCATCTTCATATGAAAGGGCGTGTTGCATACCCCGACGGCCGTCACCTCCGGCACATGGCGCGCCAACGCCTCTGTGACTAGGCCGGATGGGTTGGTGAAGTTGGCGAGCAGCGCGCCGGGCGCAAGTTCGCGCATGTCGCGCGCCACTTGCAGGATCACCGGGATGGTGCGCAGCGCCTTGGCCATGCCGCCGACGCCGGTGGTTTCCTGGCCCACGAGACCGTGGCGCAAGCCCAGATACTCGTCGGCTTTGCGCGCCTGCATGCCGCCCACGCGCAGCTGTGTGGCTACGTAGCTTGCGCCGCGCACAGCAGCGCGCTGGTCGCGGCTGAGCTCTACTTTGAAGGGACTGCCCCGGGCTTTCACCATGCGCTGCGCAAAACCGCCGACCACCGCAAGGCGGTCGGCGTCAATATCCATCAGCCACAACTCGGAGACGGGCAGCGTTTTCAGGCGCTCGATAAAACCATTAACGAGCTCCGGTGTGTATGTGGAACCGCCGCCGATGACAGCAACTTTCATAATGCGGGTGGGGCAGTATCTGGCGTGGGTGCGTGGCGCGCTGCGCTGCGCAAGCGCACGCAATTAGGATTGTGCAAAGCTCATTTCCGGCACCGCAGCCCCATTTTACCTGCCCGCTGCCGTGGCCGGGGTGCGGCCGCGCGTTGATGCTTGCCGGGCGGCACAAGCTGTGGCGGCAAATATCTTCACACAAGCCGGGCGCTGCGTTCCCAAGGGCGGCTGGCGTACAATTTGCAAAGAGAGGAGCAACCCATGAGCCTTTGGAATGACATGAACCTTGCGGGCAAGCGCGCCTTGATTTTGCACCACGATGACCTGGGCATGTTTCAGGCAATGAATGGCGCGTACGCGGCGCTGGGCTTTCCGACTGGCAGCATTATGCTGCCCACGGGCTGGGCGGCGGAAGCAGCCCGCACCACGCTGCCGCACGCAGACCTGGGTGTGCACCTTACGCTTACCAGCGAGTGGGACAACCTGCGCTACCGGCCGCTGACGGGTGGCGCCAGCCTGGTGGATAGCAGCGGCCACTTTTGGAAAAGTGTGGAAGAGGCGTGGGCGCACATGGATGCCGGTGAGGTGGCAGTTGAGCTGCGCGCCCAAATTGAGGCGGGCAAGGCACTGAATTACGACGTGACCCACATCGACACGCATATGGGCAGCGCAATGCGCCCGGACATTGCGCAGGCCTACATCCGGCTCGCAATTGAATACCGCATCGCTGCGTTTGTGCCGGAGCTGGAGAACAACATTTTTGCGCCGGAGGATGCCAAGGCCGCGGAGGAACTGGCACGCGTGATTGCCGGCTGCGGCCTGCCGCAGTTTCGGGTGATTGACGCCTACAACCAGCCGCCACAGGCGCGCCAGGCGTGGCTGGTGGATACGCTCAGCAAGGCCGGGCCGGGTGTTTACCATTGCCTGCATCACGCGGCGCTGGACACGCCGGAGCTGCGCGCCATCCGCGACTGGCCGGTGCGCGCTGCGGATTATGCGGGCTTGCAAGATGCAGACGTGCGGCGCGTGCTGGGCGAGTTTGTGCCGCTGACCTACCGCGATGTGCGCGCCGGCCTGCAGCGCTACGGTTTCCCGGGATAGCACGCGCCTGCCAGACCAGCGCCAGCTTTTCCGGAGATGACTGCGGCTGCGGACATGCTGCGGGCTGGTGTTTCTCCGCTTGTAGCCAGCAGCGGCAAAGGCCTCTGTTTGCTGCCGGGAGGCCGGGCTCGTGGCAGCCGCTCTGTGCTAGAAATTAAGTGAATTTAACTAGCCCCCTTTTTTGTTGCGCTATCATATTCTTGTAATTGGGCCTGAGCACCCCATTTATTTTTGAACGGACTTCATTCAATATAACTAGTTCAAAGGAGTAATTAAGGAAGAGTCATTTCAGAGAGCGGCCGGTCGAAATGCAGGCGAGGGTTTCCGCACGACTAATATCATGTATGCAATCATGACTCCGGCATTTGTCGCGATCATCGTGTTCGGAGAGATCGCCGCCGCTTCGGCTCCAACAAAGCTGATGGTTGCAGTATTAAGTGTCTTCGCAAATGTGACAATTAGGTTACAATTATTAAGCAATGACCCAATGGAAGGATGTGAGCAAAGATATGACACCGCAAGAGCGGGCATTGGAATCCGGCAAGAATTTCCAGAATCAGCCATGGGCAGCGTTTCAGGGCTAGGCGGCGGTGATTACGGTTGCTCAAACAGTCGTGGTGCTGCTGGCAATTTACCAGTAAGCGAAGGCGCGCGTAACTGCTACCGAATTTTTGATGCAAATATAGTGAAAAAATAAAAGCTATGTTTGCTTAAGACCCTGAATATGCTCAAAGTTAAGGGAAGGAAAACTGAAATGATTCCGAAAGGCCTATTATTTTTTCCGGTAACACCGTTCCAGACTGATCAATCGCTAAATTTACCCGCACTAAAGCAGCATTTAGAGATTGGGTTGAATTACGAACCAGGTGGATTATTCGTCGGCTGCGGAGCGGGCGAGTTCCATGCCTTGAGTGAAAATGAAATTCTTGCAGTAATCAAAATTGCCGTAGAAACCAACAAAGGAAGGGTACCTTTGTACATTGGCGCCGGTGGGCAAATACAAGTCGCTAAAAATATTTCTGCAAAAGCACAGGATCTCGGAGCTGATGGCCTTTTGGTATTTCCTCCATACATGGCTACTCCATCGGACGAAGGCTTGTTGAGATATTTTGATGAGTTATCGTGCGCATCCAGTTTACAATTAATTGCTTATAACAGGCTTGGAACGGTTTTGACCGCAGAATTAATTCGCGGTCTTTTAAATATAAAAACAGTTATTGGAATCAAAGATGGTTTTGGAGACTTCAATAAAATATCTGAAATGATTGAAATAGTTAGCGACTGGGAAATAAGTAATCCGAATGACAGAAAAATTACTTTCATGAATGGAACGCCTACTGCAGAAATATGCGCCGTTGGTTTTCGAGAGTTAGGAATAACAACCTATTCATCCGCTGTTCTATCTTTTGCCCCCATAATTTCTTCATTATTTTATAAGTCACTCATAAAGCAAAACGACGTTGTCGTGAGAAGTCTTCTTGATAATTTTTACATCCCATTGGCAAGAATAAGAGACGAAATTGCAGGCGGAGCAATTTCCATAATGAAGGCAGGATGTCGTATTAATGGATTTGATTATGGCGGGGTTAGAGCCCCGTATCTCGATCTAAGTGAAGAGCAGACAATGAGATTAACCACCGTAATTAAAAAAGGTACGGAGATCGCTACCTCTCTGAAAGAAATGTAGCTCCTGACTCCAAGACAATGGTTGGGTGGGGGTTAGCGGAAATTGGTGCTCATTAAGGCTGACAAGAGTGGGGGTGTGTACTATGCGGAGGTGTCAAGGCATTTGAATTTCCTTTCCGTCAGCGTATGTGCGACAAGCCCTGCCAGAGCCGCCTTTGCAATTTCCCTCAAACATCTAGTGCTGCCAGGCCGGTCTTGTAACGCAAGCTGATAGCTTGTGCAGAGAAGACCGCAAGCTACCAGCTCGCGTTACAAACTGGGTTTCACCCACCCGCCGAATATCGCCTCAGCGTAGGCGGCGGCGGCCAGGGCCACATCTTCCCGCCAGGGATGGGCCGTGAACTGGACTCCGATGGGCAGTCCCTCGGGTGATGTGCCCACCCGCACGACCGCGCTGGGCCAGCCGGTCAGGTTGTGGGTCATTGTGTAGGTAAAGTCAGCGATGCGCTCCTCGATTTCGCCCACCGGCAGGGCTGGCCTCGCGTTGACCGGTGCGATGAGCAGGTCGTAGGCCTGAAACCAGGCCAGCGCCTCTGATCGGAAGCTGTCTACCCGCTCCAGCAGTTGCTCGAGTTCCAGCGCGCCCAATGCTTTGGCCGTATGCACAAAGGCCAGACCAGTCTCGTCCAGCGAAGTACCAGCCCGCTCCAGGGCTATCTTCAGCCCAGCGCGCCCGGTCGCGCCCAGCAGCCCGCGCAGCAGCGCAAAGTTATCCGCCATACCGGGGAGCAACGCTTCTTCCACCCGGCAGCCCGCGGCATTGAGTGCGCCCGCCACCCGCTGCACCGCAGTGACAGTCTCCGGCGTGGGAGTTGCTACGCCGTTGTCGGCGAAGAAGGCCACCCGCAGACCGGCCAGATCGACCTTTCGGTAATCGCCCCGAGGCATAGGAATCACATACGGGTCTATGCCATCCGGACCAGAAATGACAGAGAGGGCCAGGGCCACATCTTCCACCCGGCGCGCCAGGGGGCCGACCTGTGTCAACAGATCAGCCAGACCGCCGAAGGGGATGGCGTGGCCGGTGCGAGGCACCCGTCCGCTGGTGGGATGAAGGCCGGCGATGCCACAGAAGTGGGCGGGCAGGCGTACAGAGCCGCCGGTGTCTGTGCCCAGATCGATGGGTGAGCCGCCCGCGGCCACAATCGCGGCCGCACCGCCGCTGCTGCCCCCGCTCATCCGTCTGGTGTCATAGGGGTTGCGCGTCGGACCAAAGATGCGGTTGTTGGTGTAGAAGGAGAGAGTGAACTCAGAGGTGTTCGTCTTGCCCAGCAGAATCGCGCCCGCGGCTTTCATCCGGGCCACTGCGCTGGCATCGGCGGCAGGGACAAAATTCCGGCGGCCCACTGTGCCCCAGGTGCTGACAACGCCTGCGGTATCGAAGGAATCTTTGATCGTCATGGGCACACCGTGCAGGGGTCCCCACAATTCCCCCGCGTGAAGGGCAGCGTCGGCTGCCCGCGCCCGCTCGTGGGCATCCTCGGCCAGGGCGACGACAGCATTCAGGGCCGGATTTACCACGGCGATGCGGCGCAGATGGGCCTCCACCACTTCAGCAGAGGAGACTTCCCGCTCCCGGATGCGCCGGGCGATTTCCGTGGCGGTAGAAAAGATGAGATCAGTCATCGGAAATTCCTCATTTGATGGCGGGGGATATCAACATTCCGTCGATGGCGGTGCGCTGTATTGACCGATCCGTGTATCCAGCGTTGCCAGAGTCGTTCCATTGGCAAGCGCCCGGCTGACGAGCAGCCTGTCGCATGGGTTGCGATGCAAGAGTGGCAGAGACGCCAGCGGCAACAGGCTGCTTTTATCGGCATCCAAACAAACGCATGGGTGTCCAGTAGAATTTTCATCTTCCCTCAAATGCATCCAGAAGATCATCAGGCAGGGGATCGTCAAAGTCGGCGGGAATGAAGAACTCGCTCTTTGCCAGCCCATCGGGCCGCAGACCGGTTTCAGGAATGGAATCCAGCACCGTCACAATTTGCCAAAGGGAGTCGGAAAGGTGAATGGGATCCAGCAGGCGCACGGCTCCACCTTCTTCAATAATTGCGTGCAAAGTCTGCCTCGATCACCTCCAACTCTTCCGTTTGGTTCACTGTGGCTGGGTCAGTATACAACAGGTAGATTACACACTCTTTGCGCTTTTTCCAAAACATCCACGCCTGCCCGCAGCATCTGAAAAACAGAACCTCCACCGATTCATACTTGTGCAGGCCGATGCGGCAGTGGGTGACGATGATGTACAGAGAATAACTCTACAGAGACGGCGCCGGTGCGGCAGATACTGGAACATGCAGGCGCGCAAAAAACTGCGCCGGCAATCGCGCCAGCGCGCTCACCACTGCTGGAGATGAACAGACAGCAGCCGGCTGCTCCGGATGGGGTGTTTGAGGCAATTCCTGAACTAAAGTTTGACCCGACGGCACGTCTGGCAGCAGAAGCGGATCGTGATTTGTGGACGCGCCCCACGGGTGCGGATGCAGAGCTGATCCCGGAACGGGAGTTTGATCAGACCTTGGTATTGTAAAACTGCGCTGCACAAATGGCATAGCAGCGGAGAGTGGGTGGGTGTGGTTCAGGCGCTGGCAGGGTGCGGTGAGAGTTGTGGACTGCCAATGCCGGGATATCGAAATT
>CANNEJ010000082.1 GCA_947503585.1 Anaerolineales bacterium
GCTTGGGCTTGGGGTGGCGGCGCTTGAAGTGCAACGCGAAGGGCACGCCTCCGTGGCGCACATTGGCGCGCAGGGTTGTCTTGGCGTCCAACAGGCGGCCGCGGCCGCGCTTGTGGCGCAGCGCAGCGCGGGTGCGCACGCGCGCTGCCAGCCGGCGCACCTCGCGCTGCAGCTGGGCGTAGTCGGCATCGCCCAGGCTCTGAAACGGGCGGTCTGCAAGCCCCGCATCACTTGCTTCTTCGGCCGGCATTTGCGCGGCCCGCTCCCGCCATTGCTGGCCAACAAAGCGCGCCACCTGCGCATCCAGCGCCTGCAGGTTCTGTTCAATCTCGGCGCGCAGGGCTTGCAGCGTTGTGGCTGGCATGCCGGCGCGCTCCAGCGCATCGAGCAGTGCCTCTATCTCGCGCAGCATTTGCGCGACGCCGAGCCGTCTTAGCAGCTCGCGCTCCACGCGCGGCAACATCCGTGGATCCACGCGCGTGGGGAGCCGACCGAGTTGTGCGCGCAGCTGATCCTCGGCGGGTGCCTTTCCCTGCAGCAGGTCGCGCAACATTTCGCTGAGTTCAGCCTGCAGTTCGTGCAGCATTTGTTGCAGCGTTTCACTGTCGGCGGGTTGCAGGTTCTGGCCCACCGGCTGCTGCTCGGGCGGGTCTCCGCCAAAGTACATTGGAAACAAGCGATCGAAGATTTCGCGGTCGCGCTCCGCTTTGATGAGTGTGGTGCGCAGGGCAACGCGGAAAGTTTCGCGTTGGGGAACCGGCACATTGCTGGATGCCAGAAAAGCATCGCGGCTTTCGGCAACTGAAATGCGCACGCCGGCTGCGCGCAGGCCGGAGACGAATTCGATTATGCGATTTTCCACTTAGCCGGCCGGAATGCGTGGAATACTACGGACGGCATTTGCACGCCGGCGCCGGGCGGCCGGCAGTGTCGCTGCTCACGCTGCGTCCGCAGCTGCGGGTTTGCGCGGCTCGCGCCGGATCATTTGGCGGGCCTTTTGCAAATCGCCTTCGTACTTGAGCAGCACCGTCAGCGTGCTGTCAAACACATCACGCGTGAGGGCGCTGGCATTTAGCGCCAGCAGTGCGCGCGCCCAGTCGATTGTTTCGGCCACACTCGGGGCTTTGCGCAAGTCCAGGCCGCGCAGGCTTTGCACCGCCTCCACCACTTGCGCCGCAATCTGCGCGCCCAGTGCCGGCACCTTGAGCCGCACAATCTCCAGCTCCGCAGCCCGCGCGGGATAGCCGATGTAAAGGTAGAGGCAGCGGCGCTTGAGCGCCTCAGAAAGTTCGCGGGTGTTGTTGCTGGTGAGCAGCACCAGCGGTTTGTTGGTTGCGACGAGTGTGCCAATTTCCGGAACACTAATTTGAAAGTCGCTCAATACCTCCAGCAGAAAGGCTTCAAACTCGCTGTCAGCGCGGTCAATCTCATCTATCAGCAGGACTGCCGGCTCGGGGGAGAGAATTGCGCGTAGTAACGGGCGCTGCAATAAAAAGCGCATGGAGAAGAAGACATCGTCTTCCTTTGCAATCCGGTCGGCGGCTGCTGCCAGCGTGTCTGCGTCGGCCAGCATTTGCTGCAGCTTGCCGCTGAGCAGCTGGGTGTACAGCATTTGCTTGGAGTATTCCCATTCGTACAGCGCCTTTGACTCATCGAGACCTTCATAACATTGCAGGCGGATCAGCGGGCGCCCCAGCGCCGCCGCCAGTGCTTTGGCCAGCTCTGTTTTGCCCACGCCAGCCGGCCCTTCCACCAGCACCGGCTTCTGCAGTTGCTGCGCCAAAAACATCACAGTGCATATTTCCTCACTGGGAATGTATTGCTGTGCCTTTAGCGCGGTGTCAAGCTGCCCGGGCGTGTTCGTCATAAGTAAAGCGATGCAAATAGTGCGCTGCGCAATTGCACAAAAATGAAGTGCCCCCGGAGGGACTCGAACCCCCAACCCTCTGATCCGAAGTCAGATGCTCTGTCCATTGAGCCACGGGGGCGGGCACAGGCCGGCCGCTGCCAGCTGCAGATGTGCAAGGGGTGCCTGATGGGACTTGAACCCACAACAGCCGCCTCCACAGGGCGGAGCTCTGCCGATTGAGCTACAGGCACCAGGCTATTACGCTGGCGATTTTATCACGCCGCGCCGTCTCGCAGGCGCAGCAGCGCTTGCGGCGCCGCCGTCAGTACGCATTTTAGCTGCGTTGTACTGGCCAGCTGCTTGATGGTGACGTTGGATTCTGCGACCTCATCCGGGCCCAGCACGGTGGCAAACGGTATTGCCAGCCGGTCTGCGTACTTGAGTTGTTTTGCCAGCTTGTCAGCTTCCGGGTACAGCTCTGCGCGCAAGCCCGCTGCGCGCAATGCGTGTGCCAGCGCTGCAGACGCCGGCAGCAGCTCAGCTGAAAAAACTGTGACAAGCACATCGGCCGGCGCCGCCCGCAATTTTGGCAGCACGCCGTACTTCTCAAGCACAAGCTGCACCACCACATCACCCATGGCAAAGCCAACTCCGGTGATGGGGTCGCCGCCCACGTCCGCCACGAGATTGTCATATCGGCCGCCGCCCAGAATTGCGCGGAACTCGCCGTCGCGGTCGCGCGCTTCAAAGACCATGCCCGTGTAGTAGTCGAGCCCGCGCACAATCGTCGGGTCAAAGTCAAACCACTCACGCGTGCCCAGCGCAGAGCACGTGTCAAAGAACGCGGTAAGTTCCGGTGACGAGCGCCACTGCTCGCGGTCCTGCATAAGCAGCTGCAGACCGGCCAGCTGCTGGTCGCTCAATCCCAACTGCGTGCCTTCGGCGGCCCACTTGTCGGCCGGCAGCTTGTCCAGCCGGTCCAGCAGCCGGAAAACCTTTGGGCGTTCTTCCGCGCGCACACCCAAATCAGCAACGCGTGCCTCCATCAACCGCCGGCTATTAACTGAAATTACAATATGCTGTGAAGTAAGCCCCAGCGCCGCCAGCAACCCTGCGCCAATTGATGCAATTTCCGCATCCGCAACGATTGATGCGCTGCCCAGCAAATCAATGTTCCATTGGAAGAACTCGCGCGTGCGTCCTTTCTGTGGCCGCTCGTAGCGCCAGAACGGACCAAACGACCACCAGCGGATCGGGCGTGGCAGCTCGCGAGCGCGCTGGGCAATCAGGCGCGCGAGGGAGGGCGTTAGCTCCGGCCGCAGCGTCAGCAGTGCGCCGCCCCGGTCTGGAAAGACAAAGGCCTGCTCTTTTACAAGTTCCTCGCCGCTCTTTGCGGCGTACAGTTCAAGCGCCTCAATCATTGGCGCTTCCCACTCCTGGTAACCGTAACTCTCGGATACAGCGCGGATGCGGTTGTAAAGCCACATGCGCTGTGCCATTAGCTCCGGATAAAAGTCGCGCGTGCCTTTTACCGGCCGAATAATTCCGGCCATGTTAATCGCGGACTGCGGCGGGCACCGCCAGCGCCACAGGATCACCAATTGCCAAGGTGCCACCGGTTACAACCCGGCAGAGTGTGCCGCGCCGGCCGGCACTTTTAGCGCGCAATCCGGCAGCCAGCCCGTCCATGAATTCACAGGGCGCACAGTCCCCGGTTACTTCAAAAACGGCGCTGCCCACTTGCAGGCGCGTGCCTTCGGGCAGCCCGGCAAGCGTGAAGTCCCGCACGGTCACATTCTCGCGGACTGCTCCTGGTGCCAGACCCCACTCAGCGATGGTTTCCTGCTCAATCAACAGCACCTGCCGCCGGCGTTTGCCGATATTGGCATCGCCTTCGATTCCCTGCTTAGCAAGCGCCTGAGCGAGATTGACCGGGCGCATCGCGCCACCCTCAGCCACCTTAATAAATATATTGGTGATTGCGCCGGCCATACGCCAATTTTACTCTGAACGCGGGCGGGGAAATAAATAGCAGGAGCGCCTTGCCTAGGCAAGGCGCTCCTGCTGCGCGTAGGGGATGGAAATTGCGCTTTTTGCGGCGTCCCTGCCACAAGCTGCATTCGGCTTCCGTGCCCCTAAAGTTATCGGATTTATCCGGTATTTCTTTATCCGCACACGATTGCCGTGAATTATGCCGATACCAGTCAATATAATTCTTGTGAGGAAGTCGATTCAATGTTCGAAATGTTAATTTTGGCCTCTGTGATCTTGGTTTTAGAGCAGATGTTTACCGCGCGCAGCTACTATGTGCTTGATGGTGGCGTTATCACATCGACTGTTTCTCTGGTGATTACAATGACAGCCGTTGTGGTTCCCTCCGTGATGCTCATGGTTTCCCTCGCAATGGATTAGTGCGCCCCGGCCAGTGGCCGGCTCCTGTGAAATCTGGGAATGCGAAAGTTGCATTCCGGAATGCCCCGGTGATTTTCAAAAGCTGGTTTGATTGGTTGGTCTTGCACTTGACCGGGATGGGTTGTTGTAGTCCCCGGCAGTTCTCGGGTGCTTGAGTTATGCTAGCGGCCGCAATGCAGCGTTTGGGGTTTGAAGGTGGTTGAGCAGGCCGGCGGGAAGCCAGCCATACATCCGCAGGTGTGGCCAATAGCCACGTGGGGGCGCGCGGAGCTGCAGCCAATTGTGTTCTTGCACGGCTTCATGGGTGCAGGTTCGGACTGGCGCGAGATCTGCGAGCTGCTGGCGGAAGATTATTATTGTGTGTGCCCGGATCTGCCGGGGCATGGCGCAAACACAGCGCGTGACTTTGACGCACAGCTGTCACTTTCAGAACTTGCAATCGAGCTGCATGGGCTGTGCGCCGGGCTTGGTCTGAAGGCACCGATCGTTGTAGGCTACTCGTTGGGCGGGCGGGTGGCTCTGCACGCGGCCCTACTGCACCCAAACCGGATGCGGGCGCTTGTACTTGAAAGTACCAGCCCCGGCCTTGAGGCAGTGCTGGAGCGCGAGGCTCGCTCCGCAGCCGATGATGCGCGCGCAGCTGCATTGTTGGCAGATGGCGTTCCGGCTTTTACCAGGGCTTGGTACTCTGGTCCCCTTTTTCAATCGTTGCACAGGTATCCGCTGCTGCTGGCCAAGTTGCAGGCTGCGCGTGCCACCAATAATGCGCGTTGGCTGTCCAAAGTGATCCGTGAACTCAGCCCCGGCAAGGCAGCTTCAGCGTGGGCAGGGCTTGCGTCCGTCAAGACACGCACGCTGCTGGTGGCTGGTGCGCTGGATGTGCAGTACATGGCATATGTGCAGCGCATGGCGTTGGTAATGCCAAGCGCCATTAGTCTGATTGTGCCGAATGCCGGCCACAACGTGCACTTAGAGGAGCAAGTTGGATTTGTGCAGGCGCTGCGGCAGTTTATGGCAGGTTGCGTCTGATTGGCCGGTACCGGCATTTGCTAAGTCACAATGATGCCGTGCTTTCCAGCCAGTGTAAGCATGTTGTATTAGTTGAGGAACAGATGGCAGCAAATTGCGACCGGAGATTGGCGGTTGTGAACCGTGAGATATTCACGGGCAGTCCATACGCTAAGATGGCTGACTGGTGATTTAAGTGAGTTACAATAATGTTTCAAATGCGACAAAAATTCTCTGTGTCGGAATGGGTGGACTTGCAAGTTTTGGCCCTGTGGGTGTTGATGCGCGTGGCATCTGCGGATGGTACTGCCACCACTAAGGAGTGGAATGAAATTTTGGTAATCCTGAAGAATTTCGGGACAGCTGAGTCTTTGATCGGGCAGGTAACGCGCAGCATCACCTACGCTCAGATTCCAAAGCTTAATGAGTACTCCGCCAAGTTCCGCAACCGGGTCCCGGCAGTGCGGGCCATGGCACTCGAACGCTTGGGCGCTGTAGAGTACGGGGCACTTGTCGCTGGCCTGATGGCAATGGCTGTGGAAGTTGCGCGGTTCGAGGGGCGCACTGACTCCGGATTGGCCGCCCATATCAGTCTAGAGGAGCAGGATATTCTGCTCAAGCTGGCGGCTGAACTTTCATAAGTACGCGGGTTTATTTGCGATTGATGATTTGCCTGCGGTTTGCGCGCAAGACTGAAATCAGTTTTGCAATCGTTCGTTCACCCGCCAAATAGTAAAAGTGGCTTAAATAAAAAAACCGCAAGCGCTGCCGAATGGCTGCGCTTGCGGTTTTGCTCTTCAGGTCGTTGGCTTAGTAGCGCTTCCCGCCGCCGCCACCGCCGCTCGGCCGGCGCGAGAAACCACCGCCGCCGCCGCCAGGGCGATCTTCTTTCGGTTTGGCAACGTTTACCGTCAGGGCGCGGTTGCCCATCTCGTGATTGTGGAACATAGTGATGGCCTTCTGGGCCGCCTCTTGCGTGTCCATTTCCACAAAGCCAAATCCTTTCGACCGTCCCGTATCCCGCTCTGTGATAATCGCCACCGATTTCACATCGCCCGCTTGGGAAAACAAGCTTTTCAGCTCATCCTCAGTGCACTGATAAGACAGATTCCCCACGTACAGTTTCGCTTGCATGATCGATACTCAACTCCTAGCCCTTGGGCACTAACTACAGCTTCTCCGATACGATGCGCTTGGGCCATGCAACTGCGAACTGGCGGTCAAGTCGACGAAACGGGATTTTACTACCGAAATGGGAAAATGCGCAAGGTCTAATCTTGGCAATTTTTGGGAAGGGCACGGTGCGGAGAGGCCGGGATTTTTTGGCCCGATACCGCGTGTCCCCCTTAAAACAAGCCGGAGGGCAAAGGTGTGGCCTCCGGCTTCGGCTGTCGGGGCGAGAGGATTTGAACCTCCGACCCCCTGACCCCCAGTCAGGTGCGCTA
>CANNEJ010000083.1 GCA_947503585.1 Anaerolineales bacterium
GGTTGCGCGCCAGCTGCAGCAGCACTGGCCGGTGCCGGTGGTGCACATGGCCCACACGCTGGGTGTTATGAAGAATCGCGTGGCACTCAGTGCAGCCGAGCAGGAGCCGCAGCTGCGCCTGGATACGGAGCAACGCTTGCTGCGCTGGGCCAACCATACCGTGGCGGCTACCATTGCGGAAGAAATGCAACTGCGCTGGCTGCTGCACAATGACAATGCCACCGTGCGCGTCATTCCGCCCGGGGTGGACACGCAGCGCTTTCGCCCGACTGACCGGGCTGCTGCGCGGGCTGCGATCGGAGTCGATGCGGATGCGAACATGCTCCTGTTTGTCGGGCGCATCGAACCGCTGAAGGGCGCGGACACCCTGCTGCAGGCCGTGCAGCTGTTGCGCGCCCGCGGTGAACTGCCGGCCCGGTTGTCGCTTTCCATTATTGGCGGTGACCCGGACCAGCCGCGTGAGGCGCGCCTGGCGGAATTGCAGCGCCTAATGGAATTGCGCGACGAGCTTGGGCTGGGCGAGGTTGTCACATTTCTGGGCAAGCGCGCGCAGGAGACGCTGCCCGATTACTACGTGGCCGCGGATGTGGTCGTCATGCCTTCGCTCTACGAATCGTTTGGCATGGTGGCGCTTGAAGCGATGGCGTGCGGCACGCCGGTGGTGGCATCGCAGGTGGGCGGTTTGGCGTACTTGGTGCGCGATGGCGAGACCGGGTACTTGGTTCCGGACCGCGATCCGGCTGAGCTGGCAGACCGTTTAAGCCGGCTGCTGTCCAACCCGCAGCTGCGCGCGCAAATGGGTGCGCAGGCCGTGCGGCACGCGCGCACTTATGCCTGGCCGGACATCACGCGCAAAATTATCGGGCTGTATGCGGATGCGGTGCGCGGGTTTGTGGCGCCGGCGGCCGCAGAGTGACCGGGTTGGTGCTGGCAGCGTTCGGGCTCGGCCTGGCTTTGTGTGCGCCGCCGGGCGTGGTCTTTGCCGAGACCGTGCGGCGCGGGTTGGGGCGCGGTTTTCGTGCGGCACTTGGCGTGCAAATGGGCTCGCTGGTGGGCGATGGCACTTGGGCGGCACTGGCGCTCGGCGGCGCCGCACTGTTGGCGCAGCAATGGCTGCTGCGTTTGGTACTGGGTGCGGTGGGCGTTACGCTGCTGTTGTACCTGGCATGGAAAGCATTGCGCGATGCGTGGCGCCCGCATGCGCCGGCGGAGCGTGCGGCTGGCACGCCGCTTGGCGGCGCAACCGCGCCCGCGGCAGTACGCGGCGATTTTGCAATCGGCGCAGCCCTCTCGCTCAGCAATCCTTTCAACATCGTGTTCTGGCTGGGCGTGGGTGGCGGCGTGCTATCGGCGCACGTGGCGGAGCCATATGCCGTGCACTACCTTGCATTCTTTGGGTCCTTTCTTGCTGCGTGCGTCGTGTGGGGAACTTTGATGGCAGCGCTTGTGGCTTACGGCCGGCGTTTTCTAGATGGGTATTTGTTCCGCGTGGTGAATGCGGTGTGCGGGCTGGCCCTGCTTTATTTCGCAGCCGGCCTGTTCGAGCAGCTGCTAATACCTGGCTAAATCCGGGCTGTTATCCGGCCACGCGGTCCGGCCGCATGATGTACTCCCACCAGTTGTGTGACACCTGTGTGCTGCTGCCGGTTGTGTGCGGCAAGCGCTGCAGCCACCACAGGTGGTGCGCCCGAATGTCGCCGCCGCCCCAGTCTGTGCAATTCATCGGGCGGGGTTCTCCGCCCAACTCTGGAAAGTTCAGCCAGCGGTCTGCGCTGCATTGGACTGGCATGATGCTGCCCCATTCGTAGTCACGTTCGCTGTTGGGCGCAAAGTGCACATTGCCGCACTCCGCCCGGCCGGGATGCGTGCGTTCGTGGCGCGTGAAGCGCTCCCATAAGTTGTGCGCGGCCGGCACTTGGGCAAACACCTGCGCCATGATGGATTCTGTGCGGTGCCCCAGGTTCTCCAGCATTTCGCCGGGCCCGCGCTCGTAGTTGAATCCCATAATCACAAAGCGCCGCCCGGCTGCGCCTGTGTTGGCAAGCGGCGGCGCATTGCACCAAAACGCATCCGGCCCGCCCATGATCGATTCGTAATAACCCGCGTACGGGAATGCAATTAGCCACACCTCGTCAATTTCATCGGCGTGCACGCGCTGCAGAATGTTGAAGCGCTGGATCAAGCGCATGTAATCAACCGCGTCCGGTTGGTGGAAGCCGCGTCCGCTGCGCCAGCAATCCAGATAATGCTCCGCAGTGTAAGTGAAGCCGTCCAGCTTTGCGGGAAACGCGTCCACCAGCACGCGCTCCACAATGCGGTAGTGCACTCTGCCGTGGCTGGCCAGCACCACATCTGCGCAATATTGGCGGGCCAATTCATCGGGGTCGTTCCAGCCCAGCGCCCGGTGCAGGCATTGGTGGCGCTGGGCATCTACCAGTGGATCATGGATGATGAGCAGCACGCGCTGCTCGAGCTGCTCCGGAAGTTGTGTCAAGTGCAGTGCGCTTCCGGCCGCGCGGGCTCAATCAGCGCTGGCGTAGCCCTGCGCAATGCATTCGTCCGCAGCGCGCCGCAGCACATCCACCGGCTGCGCGCCGGAAACCAAAAACCGTTCACCGAAAATCATCGCGGGCACGCCGCTGATGCCAAGTGCGCGGGCTTCGTCCAAGTCTGCCTGTACCTCAGCGCGGTGCGCGCCGTTCTGCACCGCGGCCAGGAATTCAATCGGCGACAGGCCAATGCCGGCTGCGATTGTGCCGAGCGCTGTGTAGTCATCCAGGCGCAAGCCGGCTTGCCAGTGTGCTTTAAAACACGCATGCACATACTCGAGTTCCAGCCCGTGCAGCCGGGCAAACTTGCTGCCTTCAAGCGCCGGTCGCGAATCGACGCCAAATGCGCCGGCGCGCATCTCCAACCCGAAGCGTTCGCGCGCGGTTGTAAACATTTCATCCTGTTTGGAGTCAATCATTGTGCGGAACTTCGCGGCCTGTTCCGGGCCGCCCGGGAACTTGCCTCCGGGCAGCAGTTCGTATGCGCGCCAGTCGACGGTGATGCTGTGCGTTTGCGAGAGCGAGTCCAGACCGGACTCGGCCATGAAGCACCACGGTCAGACGAAGTCGCTGAAGATTTTAATGTTGACCGGCATGATGTTGGTATGCGCTACCGCGGTTGCCAGAGCCGGCAGCGGACGCCAAAAGTATAATCCTGTTTATGAACTACCAGCAGGCACAGGTGCGGGCGGCGCGACTGCGCGCCGAACTGCATGCGCACAACCATCGCTACCACGTGCTGCAGGCGCCGGTTGTAGCCGATGGCGAGTACGACGCGTTGCTGCGTGAGCTGGCCGGACTTGAGGCTGCGCACCCGCAGCTGGTGGCGGTGGATTCGCCCACGCAGCGCGTGGGCGGCGGCGTGGCGGAGAAGTTTGCCAAGGTGCGCCATCCGCAGCCGATCCTCAGCCTGGCAAACGCGTTCGGCGGCGCCGAGGTGGATGCGTGGTTTGCGCGCATCGTCAAGCTTGACGAGCGGGTTGCCGAATCGGCTTTCGTAGTCGAACCGAAAATTGACGGGCTCACCGTTGTACTGCACTACGAAGATGGCATTTTTGTGCTGGGTGCCACGCGCGGCGATGGCGAAACCGGTGAGGACATTACTGCCAACCTGCGCACGGTGCGGGCGCTCCCGCTGCGGCTGCCGGCGGATGATAGCGCCACGCTCAAGGCGCCGCACCGGCTGGTGGTGCGCGGCGAGGCTTTCTTTCCCACCGCAGCCTTTGAGACGTGGAACAGCAGCCTGGCAGCTGCTGGCGAGCGCACGTATGTAAATCCGCGCAACGCTGCTTCCGGCGCGCTGCGCCAGCTGGATTCGAGCCTTACGGCTGCCCGTCCGATTGCGTTGCTGTGCTATCAGATCTTGGAGATGGAGGGCGCGGTTGCGGCGACACAGTGGCAGGTACTGGAACTTTTGCGGGCACTTGGTTTCCCCGTAGCTCCCACAGCCAGGCGGTGCAAGACGCTGTCAGATGCAATTGCGGAATGCGAGAGCTGGGCGGAGCGCCGCGATACGCTGGGCTATGGCACTGATGGACTGGTCATTAAGCTTGATGACCTTGTGTTGCAGCGCGAGCTTGGATATTCTGGAAAAGATCCGCGCGGTGCGGTTGCGTTTAAGTTTCCGTCGCAGGAAGTTACAACTCAGCTGTTGGATATTGGCGTGAACGTTGGCCGCACCGGCGTGCTCACGCCGTTTGCCAGCCTTGCAGCCGTGGAGGTGGGCGGCGTTACCGTGCGCAACGCTACGCTGCATAACTTTGACTTCATTGCCGAGAAGGACATCCGCATCGGCGATCGCGTGCTCATCAAGCGCGCGGGCGAGGTGATCCCATACATCATCGGCGTGATGCCCGGTGCGCGCACTGCCAAGTTGCGCAGCTACAAGCCGCCCGCTGTTTGCCCGGAGTGCAGCGCGCCCGTGCAGCAAACCGCGGGCGAGGTGGCGTTGTATTGCGTGAACGCTGCGTGTCCGGCGCAGCGCAAGCGCAACCTTGAGCATTTCGCCGGACGCTCTGCAATGGATGTTGAAGGGTTGGGGGAACGGGTGGCGGAGCAATTGGTGGATGCCGGGTTGGTACAGGATGCGGCGGATATCTTTATGCTGACCAAAGAGCAGCTGCTTGGCTTGGAGGGATTTGCCGAGAAGAAGGCATCCAGCCTGTTGGCGGCCATTGCCGTGGTGCGCACGCGGCCGCTGGAGCGGCTGCTTATTGCGCTGGGCATGCGGGGCGTGGGCGATGTGCTGGCGCGCGATCTGGCAGCGCGCTTCGGATCCTTGGATGCGTTGCAGGCTTGTGATGCGGCGGAGCTGCAGTTGCTGGACGGCGTAGGGCCGGCGACGGCTGCGGCAATTTCGGACTGGTTTGCGCAGCCGGGAAACCAGCAGTTGCTGCACAAGCTGCGCGCCGCCAATTGCTGGCCGGTGCAGGCGGCGCGTGCGCAGCCGCTTGCCGGGCCGCTCAGTGGCAAGACCTTCGTAATCACGGGTACGCTGCCCGGCCTTAGCCGCGAAGCGGCAGCGCTGCTGATCACCGGCGCCGGCGGTAAAGTGTCCGGTTCTGTCAGCAGTAAAACCAGCTATTTACTGGCTGGGGAGAACGCCGGCAGCAAGTTAACCCGCGCGCAAGAGCTGGGCGTTCTGGTAATAGATGCGGCCGCGCTCAGAGATATAATCTCGGGATAGATGCGCCGGGCCAAACCCGGTGCTCACTTACCCACATTAGGTTGTTTATGCAAAATATCGAAAGCGTTGACGGGATTGCGCAACGCATTAACGGCATGGCGCTTCGCATTTCAAAGATGCAGGCAGATGAGCTGTATTTTTACAATATGCCGATCACCGAAATACATGGCAGTGCCGAAGTGGTTGTTAACGGCCGCAAGATGTTGATGTTTGCGTCTTACGGTTACTCCGGTTTACTGGGGCATCCGCGCATTAATGAAGCTGCCAAGAGCGCCATCGACCGCTACGGCACCGGCACGCACGGTGTGCGCCTGCTGGCCGGCACGCTGGATTTGCATCGCGACCTTGAGGCAACGATCGCCAAGTTCAAGGGCGCAGACGATGCAATCACATTCAGCAGCGGCTATGTGACAAACCTTGCGGTCATCTCCTGTCTTGTGGGCCGTCATGATCTGGTGCTGTGCGACAAGTTTGATCATGCCAGCATCTTGGACGGGTGTGTGCTGGCGGGCGCCGAGCTTAAGCGCTTTCGCCACAACGACATGGGGCATCTTGAAGCGCTGCTGCAGAAAAATGCGCACCGCCCCACCAAGCTTGTGATTGTTGATTCGGTGTTTAGCATGGATGGCGACATTATTGACCTGCCGGCCACGATTGCGCTGTGCCGCAAATACAAGGCGTACCTGATGGTGGATGAGGCGCACTCGATTGGCGTGCTGGGGGCGACGGGGCGCGGGATCGAGGAGCACTTTGGCTTGCACGATGGCATTGATGTGAAGATGGGCACGCTCAGCAAGACCATTCCCAGCGTGGGCGGCTACGCTGCCGGCAGTTGCACGCTTGTCAATCTGCTGCGCCATGCGGCGCGCGGGTTCATCTTTTCGGCGGCGCTGCCGCCGGCTCAGGCTGCGGCAGCGCGCGCCGCGTTTGAGGTGATTTTGGATGAGCCTGAACGCGTCGTGCGCTTGCGCGAAAATTCCGTTCTGTTCCGCGACAGTTTGAAGCGCATGGGCTACGACACCATGCAGAGCGAGACTGCAATCGTGCCGGTGTTATGCGGCGCAGACGATCTGGCATACAGCCTGGTGCGGGCCTGCCAGCAGCGCGGCGTGTTTGCCCTGCCGGTGGTTGCGCCTGCAGTGCCGGAAGGTACAGCGCGACTGCGCGCCACTGTTACAGCCGGTCACAGCAAGGCGCAGATCGAAACCGCGCTCGAAGTGTTTGAAGCTGCGGGCAAAGAAGTCGGCCTGCTCTAAGGCACTGCGCGCGGCTGGTTGCGCCGTTAAAACATCTTGGCAATTCTGGTCCTCAAGCCTGGCCGCGAGAAGTCGGTGTTGCGCATGCACCCTTGGATATTCTCCGGGGCTGTGGAGCGTGTGGATTGGC
>CANNEJ010000084.1 GCA_947503585.1 Anaerolineales bacterium
AAATCATGCGCCCGGCTATCCTGCTGCCCGCCCAGGAGCGTGGCGGTAAAACCGGCCGCAGCAGCCACCCGGCCGCCCGGGCAAGTTACCTGTGGCGCGGTTGTGCCAGCTCAAACCATTCTGCGGCTGCCGCATTCTGTGCATCAAATCCTGGCTTCGCATTTATTGTTATATTGTAGTATCCCTTCCACTGCGGGAGCATCGGCATGTCATTGAGCCTGTCAGATTTTCAATCCTTTCCAAAGGCGGAGCTGCACCGCCACATTGATGGGTCGGTGCCGCTGGCGGTTGTGCAGCGCCTGGCGCTGCAGCACGGTGTTACGGCCGTCACACTGCGCGATGGGCGCAGCATTTCCATTGCAGACCCCGCGGCGTTCGATGACTTCTATCAGATCCGCGCCACAGAAACCATCCCGGACTTGATCGCGCGCTTTGATTTTGTGCTCGCGCTCATGCAAACGCCGGAAGGCATTGCGGAAGTGTTCCATGCCTGCACGCTGGACTGCGCCGCACAAAACATCTGGTACGTGGAGTGGACCATGGCGCCGGCGTACCACACGCGCGCCGGCCTTGGCTACAACACTGTGATCGACAGTGCGCTGCGCGGCATGCGTTCCGGCTGGCAGGCTTGCGGTGTGGAAAGCAAGCTGATCCTCGCCATCCAGCGCGAAGCGACCGCCGGCGCAAAACCCGAGGATGCGCGCGACCCGGCCGGCCTTGCGCTTGCCAGCGCAGCGCTGCAGCACTCCAGCAGCCGCATTGCCGGGCTCGGGCTGGCGTGTGACGAGTTTGCGTTTGCGCCCGAACTCTACGCCGCGGCGTTTGCAAAAACACTTGGCTCAAAGCTGGGGCGCATGCCGCATGCGGGCGAGATGGGCGCACAGCGCGCGCAAAATGTGCGCACAGCGGTAACCGGGCTGGGTGCAACGCGCATCGGGCACGGCATTCCGGTCGGTGCCGACCCGACATTGATTGCGCTGCTCAAGCAGCACGGCGTTGCACTTGAGGCCAATCCGCTCTCCAATCTGCTGGCGGGTTTTATCGGTGCGCTCGCAGACCTGCGCCTGGACGAACTGCTGCGCGCCGGACTCTGCGTGTCAATCAACTCCGACGACCCGGCCCTCTTCCGCAAAGACCTTGCCGATAACTTCAAGGCCGTGTTCGATTTGTATGCCTGGGGGGAGCGGGAACTCGTGCAATTTACAAAGCATGCGCTGGCCTCCGCGCACCTGACCGCGCCGCAGCGCGCGGCCTGCGTCCGGTCCTTTTCCGCCAAGGCCGGTTTGGCGCTAGCGTAGGCTGCTGCATGCGGGCAGCGTGCCCGCTGCTTTTTCTTGGAGCGTATAAAACTCCAGCGCTTGCCGGCGCAGCGCAGTGCGCTGCGCATTGCTGCCCGGCCCGCGTCCGCGTCCGCCCGGCACCCGCGCCCATGCCGGCGCGCAATTTAATCGAGGTAGTCTTTCGTCAGTGATTCGTACAGCTGCACACCGGTCATGATTGTGCCGCCGAATCCGCCCACGCCAGATGCGGCCGAGCAAAAGTGGAAGTTCTGCAGCGATGTGTCAGCCGTCAATTTGCGGCCAAAAGAAAAGTTGCGCGGCGTGAGGTTCACGCCATAGGATCCGCCATTGGGCGAGTTCACGTAGCGTTCGTTGCTGGTCGGGCTGCCCGTCATCTTTAGCACCAAGTGCTTGCGGATGCCGGGCACATAGTGCTGCTCCACGGTGTCCAGCAGGTGATTGAGCACCTCCAGCTTCTTGCGGTTGTAAGCCTTGATACTGCGCAGTTTCAACGCACTCCAGTAGGCATAGTTCGCCACGGTGCAAATCTGAAAGCCCTGCGTGCCATCGGTTGGGCAATTGCTCCGGTCGCTCGTGTGCAGCGACCGGCAGTTCATGGCAAAGTACGGCTTGGAGTAATCAGCGTTGTCGTGCATGTCGGCGAAAGCCTGGTTGTGGTCCGGCTGGCAGTGCCAGATGTTCCAGTCGCCAAAGCCGTGCTGCGCCAGGTCAATATCCTTCACAATCCCGTACAGCACAAAACTGGAATATGAATAGTCATAGTCAAGCTGGCGCTGCAGCCGGTGCGAAAATGCGTGCATGCCAAGCATGTTCGCAGCCACTTTGGGGTCAAAGTTACAAATAACCTGGCGCCCGTAATGTGCCTGCTGCGGGCCACTGTAAATCCCGGTGACCGGATCCACGCACTGCGTGTGCACGCCCAGCACGGTGGACTGCGAGGTAATGAAGCCAACCACGCGTTGATTGGGCACCAGCTCGCCCCGGTTTGCGCGGATCGAATCGACGACTGAATCCACCACATGCCCAAAGTGCTTTGTGGGGTAATAAGCGCCCTTGCCGTAAGCGTTGAAGAGCGCAGCCCACGCCAAAAATGAAAGATCTTTCGGCGGCAGCATATAGTCAATCAATTGCCCGGCCACCAGCGTTTGCAATATTTTTGGCAGGCGGCAGGCATCAAACACCTGCTGCAGGGTTGCCGACCTGAACTTGAAGAGGCGCAAATAGCTGGGCAGCTCCGCAAGAATTTCATGCGCCTGCGACCAATGGCGCGGGAACGCCTGCGCTGCCTTGTTGAAGTCCACCAGTATGTCGATGAAGGCCTGCACCTGCGGCCCGGCTGCGGGGCACACCGCCTCCATATTGCGCCGCAGATTGTCATAGCCATAGGGGATGAAGAGTTTTTGATCGCCGCAAAAAACCCGGTCGTAGCCCTCCGCATTCAGCCGGTTGAAGGTGACCTGCTCCGCCAGCCCCAGCTTCTTAAGAAAGGTGTGCACGATGTCGCCCGCGCCGCAACTGATCACATAGTGCAGCTGCGCGTTGAACTGGTATTCGCCGGCGGAAAATGTGTGCCCATATCCGCCAAAGAACTCATGCGCTTCAAGAATTTTCACGGACTTGCCGCGCTTGGCCATCAGGGCGGAGAAGGAAAGTGCCGAGAGACCGCTCCCTAAAACAAGATAATCGACTGGTTCGCTCATGCCGCCCCGCGCTGCTGCGCAGCAATTTTTTCAGCAACGCGTATTCCGCTTCTAAAAGCATTTTCATGCCACAGCGAGGGAATGCTGTCTGCGTCCAGCGCATGCACATGCGCACCGCAGTGCCACACGCCGCCAGCGCCCTGAATCGCCTCAATCTCCCGGCTGGCCCTGGTGTAGTTCACAGTTGGCAGGGTGCGCAGCCAGCGGGCGGTGGTCAGCGTTTTGGCGGGGTCCGGCACGGCTGTGAGGCCGTCACCCCAGGACACGAACACTGCCGGCTTTTCCGGATGCAATTCGCCGTTCCAAAATGTGCACAGCGATCCGCGCGCATCATGCATGAGGTTTATCGTAGCCCACGGCTTTTTAGCCGGCAGCCAGCTCACATCCCGGTGCACGTATACCGTGGTGGTGATAGTTTCAAATTTCTGCAGAATAGCCGCCTCGGCCGGCGTGGCATCCGCCAGCAAATCCAGGCTGATGTCGGGCGGCGTGGCAACAATTACCTGGTCAAAGTCTTCGACACGCCCGTCCACCAGCACCTGCACGGAATCGCCGCATCGATTAATTTTGGTGACCCGCCGGCTGGTCTGAATACGCTCCTGATACGGGCTGTAAACACTTTTCAAAAATGTGTCCCAGCCATCCGTGAAGAAGTGTTGCGGTGTCCGCACCACATCATTCATCGAGGAGGCAACCACCTGTACATCCGTATCCAGTGCGTGCGTATTGGTAACGCCCCACCAGCACAAAATCTGCGGCAGCATCCAGGTTTGCACAAAGCAGTCCGAGTAGTTTTCCTTCCGCAAAAAATCTTCCAGGCGCATGCCCGCATAGCCCTGGCTTTCGCAAAGTTTGGGCAGGCTCCGCAAAAAACGGCGCAGCTCAAACATAAACTCCCAATTACGAAGGCCCTGCCCGTGCCGGATGCCGTCCCAAACCACAGCCAGCAGCAAAGACCACTCGCGCACCGCTCCGGAATATTCCGATTTTGTGGACCACGCCAATTTATGCCCGGCGCTGGAGTAGGAGAAGCAAAGTTTGAATGGCTGGCTAACAACACCCAACTTGCGCACATACGCGTTCATCGTCGGATGGATATAACGCGGGTCATGCATAAAGACGCCCAATTCAACGGGCATGCTGCCAGCGCCATCTTCGCCGGCCGCATCGCGCACCGTCTTCACATGCCCACCAATATAGTCTTGCGCCTCAAAAACTGTAATGGCATGCTGCTGCTCATGCAGTTGGCGGGCTGCCATCAGGCCGGCAATCCCGCTCCCAATTATTCCGATTTTCATTTTTTGATTCCGGGCAATGCTACCGGTCGAAAGTCCATTTTACATGCCGGCTGCGCCCGCCCGTTCAGATTGCGAACCAAACGCAGCAAAGCCGGCATGCCAGCCTCAATTTGCTATTGCGGCACAGAATTCTTTGCAAGCGTCGTGACGTACTCCTTCCCCTTTTTTGCTTCGGAAAATTCCGCGCGCGCAGCCTGCAGCAGCGCCGGTTTTGTAAGCAGTTCCAGGCCCGCCAGCGCCATGCCCTGCGCTGCAAACAGCATGCCCTTAACGCCAATGCTGGATCCGGAGGATGCCACGGTTTGCCAGCTGTGGCCGGGAGTGCCCAGCGGCCAGCAGCACGTCGTGAGCTGCGCTGTGGGCGTAATCCAGCTCACATCGCCGATGTCGGTGGAGCCGCCCATCAAGGGCGGCGTGTCCGAGTGCGGCAGCACCTGCTCCCATAATGGGTTGTCAACCTCTGCAGCCGCAATCGCGCTGCGCGCAGACTTCTGCATCCACTCAAAGTCGCGCTGGACTGAGCCGGCGGGAAACGTTGCCTGCAAGTCTTTTGCAAAGCTGCGCTCCTGGTCTGTAAAGCGCATCGCGTCCGCAGCCTGCATGGATTGCAACAGCAGGCTGGAGAGCGTGTTGTTGGGCAGCAGGTCGTACCCGCCGGTGATGAACTCAATCTCGTGCCTTGTGCCGCTCATCAGAGCAGCGCCCTGCGCAATCTGCAGCACGCGCGCATAAATCTCATCCACCTGGTACCGGTGCGGCGCGCGCACAAAGTACCAAACCTGCGCAAAAGCCGGCACCACATTCGGCGCCTGCCCGCCGCTGGTTACCACGCTGTGGATGCGCGCCTTGTCCATTACATGCTCGCGCAGGTAGTTCATGCCCACATCCATCAGCATCACGCCATCCAGCGCACTGCGCCCCATCTCCGGCTCCGCGCCCGCATGCGCAGCCACGCCATAAAAGTTCACTTTAAAAGAATTGAGCGCCAGCGAGGATCCGTTCCAAACAAGGTTGGTGCTGCCCGGATGCCAGCTGAGGGCAGCATCAAGGTCATCAAAAGCGCCGTCCCTTGCCATAAACACTTTGCCAACCAGCGTCTCTTCAGCCGGGCAGCCGTAAAAGCGGATTGTGCCGGCAATGTTGTCCTGCTCCATCGCAGTCTTGAGTGCCATCGCACTGGCCATGCAGGCCGTGCCAAACAAATTGTGGCCGCAGCCATGCCCGGGCCCGAGCACTTCCACCGCCTGTTTGGCGGCCGCAACCGTTTGCGACAAGCCCGGCAGCGCATCGTACTCCCCCAGAAAACCGAGCACGGGCCGCCCCTTGCCCCAGGTTGCCACAAACGCCGTGGGCATCTGCCCCACCCCCCACTCTATTTTGAAGCCGGCCTCCGCCAGCTCTTTGGCCAGCAGCGCAGCCGCAAATGTTTCCTGCAAGCCAATCTGCGGGTGGCTCCAAATCTCTTGCGCAATAAATGCCAGCCTTTCATCCTGGTCATTGATCGCGTGCCGCACGGTTTCAGCTGCATTCATGTTATCTGCTCCTTGCCGGACTGCCACTTTGAGCGCCGGCAGTTAAGTTTAATGGATGGCGCGCACGCTGATGGCTGTGCGTGGCAGCGGCGGCATGCGCAGCACTTGGCGCGCAGCGTGTGCGGCGCATTTCAAGCATGATAGCTACTGCCCGTTTGCGGGCACTAAAGCAGCGCCCGGCAATGCCAGCGGCAGCAAGCGCTGCGCTGCAGGCGTCTGCCGCATTTCCTCCACCAGTAAAAAGGGCGCACCGCCCACCACGCAATCTGTGCGCGGGCGGCTGCAATCAGCGCCCGGCAGCGCTAGCTTGTAAGTGCCGTCGCGATCCGCCAGCAGCCGGGTGCGGCGCACGCCAAATTGATCGTAAAGCACGGCCGCGCCAGCACCCGCGGTGGGCAGCAGCCGCACGCTTGCAGGCAGCGTGCCGCGCGCCCACAACACCCGCGTTACCAGCGTGCCGCGGTCCAGGCGCACAATGTAGTGCGTCGGCCGCGCCACAAAGCTGGTGGCGCGCACGCCGGCAAAGTGTGTGGTAACCGCGCGCAAAGATTCCACCGCCGGCCGCGCGGTCATGTCGGTGCGGTACAACCCGTAGTAATCAAAGCCCGGCAGGCTGCCGCTAACCTCAGCAAATTTGTAAACGGCAGCGCGCTCCGCGCCCGCTGCCAGCGCCAGCGCAAAAGCCTGAATGACAAACGCACCCTGCTGCTCCATGGTTACATAAACAAACGGATTGGGCCAGGGC
>CANNEJ010000085.1 GCA_947503585.1 Anaerolineales bacterium
TTTGGCAGCGTGGCAAGTTAATTTCTGGGTAAACACTGCGGTGGCTTCCACGCTGCCGGCGGGCAGCCTGGCTGCGCTTGTGATTGCATTCCAGATTTTTACTTTTCCGCAGGCGGTGATTGCGCAGGCGCTGGCCACAGCGCTGTTTCCACGCTTCTCTGCAATGGCTGCGCGCGGGGACTATGCCGCACTGCGCGACACGCTGGCTGCCAGCCTGCGCGCAGCTTTGTACTTGGCGTTGCCAGCTACCGCAGGCATGTGGCTACTGGGCAGGCCACTGCTGCGCCTGCTGTTTGAAAGCAGCGCATTCGATTCCACCGCCACACAGATGGTTTATTGGGCGCTGGCTTGGTATGCGCTGGGGCTGGCGGCGCATTGCGGAGTGGAGCTGGCAGCGCGCGCTTACTACGCTGTGCAGGATACGCGCACGCCGCTGCTGGCTGGCGGCGCTGCTGTTGCGCTCAATGTGAGCTTGAGCCCGCTGCTGGCTTTCATATTTACCCGCACGCACTGGCTGCCGCACGGCGGGCCCGCACTGGCCAACACCATTGCCACTACCCTGGAGCTGGTGCTGCTGTTGCTGTGGCTGCGCAGCGCGCTGCAGCCTGGCGCTGCCAATCGCGCTGCCCTGCGCCAGACGGCGCTGCGCTCCGGCACAGCGGCGCTGCTAATGAGCGCAGCGCTGGCAGCCTGGTTGGCTGTTGCGCCGGCTTCAGCGTTGGTTACAAGCCTGGTTGGGCTGCTGCTGGGTGGCGCGGTTTACTGGGTTGCCACTCTGGCGCTGGCCAGCCCGGAGGCGCGCCTGCTGCCGCAGCTGCTGCTGCGCCGCCGGCCGGAATCAGAGTAGGCGCTGCACAAATCCGCTCCACAAGACCCACGCCACAAACATTCCCAGCAGCGTGCCGGCTGCCACTTGCAGCGGCGTGTGGCCCAGCAGCTCGCGCAGCTCTTCCTCTTTGGGCGGGTGTCCGGCAGCCAGCTCGCGCAGCAGGCGGTTGATCACCCGCGCCTGCTCACCGGCGGCGCGCCGGATGCCGGTGGCGTCATAGATCACAATCATTGCCAGCACAACCGCCACGGCAAACTCGTTGGTAGAAAAGCCGCTGTGCAAGCCAAAGCCCCACGCCAGGCCGGCCACCAGCGCGGAATGTGAGCTGGGCATGCCGCCGCTGCCCAACAAAATCTCGAAACGCCATTCGCCCGTGTGCCAATATTCGAGGGGCAACTTCAGGAACTGCGCGATCAGCCATGCCACAAGCGCCGCGAGCAAAGGCTGGTTTACATGCATGAGTTAACTTGCGGTGCTAGCTATTGGCGACGGCATTTGGCAGCGTTCAGGCATCGTCCCCGTCTTCGTCCGCGTCCGTCTCTTCTGCGCCATCCGGCTGCAGTTTGCGCACCTTCTTTTCTGCTGCTTGCAGCAGTGCCTGGCAGTGCTGCGCCAGCGCCTGCCCGCGTTCGTACAGCTTGAGCGCCGCCTCCAGCGGCACCTCACCGCTCTCCATCTGCACCACAATGCTGTCCAGCTCCGCAGCTGCTTCTTCAAATGTAAGCTTGGACACTGCTTTCATGTTTTTATCCGCTAGCCACTCCGGGCTGAAATCTCCTGCACTTCGGCTGTAAAAGAACCCTGCGCCAGCCGGACATGCACTTGGGCTGGCGGCGGCACGGCTTGTGCCTGCCGCACCACAATGCCACTGTTCGCATGCGTCACTATAGCGTAACCGCGGGCCAGCGTGGGAGCTGGTCCCAGCGTTAGCAGCAGCTGCCGCATGCGGTCCAGCTGCGCGCGCTGCAGCTGCAGGCGGCTTTGCAGGCCGCGCTGCAGGCGCAGTTGCAAACCCTGCAGGCGCGCAGCGGTTGCGCGCAGCTGCGCGCGTGGCGAGAGTGCCTGCAACATGCGCAAGGCATCGAGTAAAGCCGCATTGCGGTCCGTTAGGGCGCCGCGCATCAGGGAATTCAGGCGCGCGCTGCTGCGGTCCAGCTGCTGGCGCACATCGTATTGGTTGGGCGTGGCAAGCTCGGCTGCCACGGATGGCGTGGCAGCGCGCACATCCGCTGCAAAATCCGCAAGGGTTACATCCGTCTCATGCCCGACGCCCGTCACCACCGGCGCAGCTGACGCCACAATCGCGCGCACAACGCGCTCATCGTTGAAGGCCCACAAATCCTCGATTGCGCCGCCGCCGCGCGCCAGCAGAATTACATCCGGATGCTTGCGGTTTGCGGCCTGCAGCGCCGCCACAATTTCATCCGGTGCGCTGTCACCCTGCACCACAGTGGGCAGCAGGGACACCAGTGCCAGCGGCCAGCGACGCGCCAGCACGCGGCGCATGTCGCTCACGGCAGCACCGCGCGGCGAGGTGACAAGCGCAATGTGGCGCGGCATGGTGGGCAGTGTGCGCTTGCGCGCTGCGTCAAACAAGCCTTCAGCCGCCAGCCGGCGCTTGAGCTCCTCCAGCTGGCGCAGGCGCTCGCCCAAGCCGGCCAACTGCACGCTGGTGGCGTACAACTGGTAGCGCCCAGTCTGCTCGTAAACGCTCACTGATCCGAAAGCCACCACCTGGTCGCCGTTAACCGGCTGGCGTGCCAGCTGCTGTGCGTCGGCACGCCACACTACGCAACTGAGTGCAGCCTGCGCATCGCGCAAAGTAAAGTACAGGTGCCCGGCCGTAGAACGCGTAAGATTGGAGACTTCGCCCTCAACCGAAACATCCTGCAGCTGCGAATTCGAATCAAACAGCTCACGCACAAAATGCGTGAGCGCGGCCACCGACCAGACCGGTTCAGCAGCAAAGAGCGGGAACTGCGCACTCATAATGAAAACGATACGCGCACAAAGGCAATGCTAAAGCATGCATGGGCCAAAGTCAAATAAATCCGCGCCGGTGTTATAATGCCTCTTACAGACAGCACAAAGCTATGCGCACTTTGCTGGCCTGCTTGCCCGCGGCAACTTCACGCCGGCGCCAGCGCGGGACCGGCAGCCAGCCGGCGCAAGCGCCCGAAGCGCAGCCTGATCACCGGCCTTACCCTTCACCGCCTCCACTAAAACTATGACTATCCAATTTGGCACAGACGGCTGGCGGGCGGTAATTTCCGACACCTTCACGTTCAACAACCTGCGCCTGGTGTCGCAGGCAGTTGCGGACGCGGTTAACTCGTCTGACTGGCTGGGTGCGCCGCACCAAAATCACGATGCGCGCAAAGTGCTGGTGGGCTTTGACACGCGCTTCCTGTCCGACCGCTACGCGGTGGAGGTGGCGCGCGTGCTGGCCGCAAACGGGCTGCAAGTGCTGCTGACGCACACGGATGTACCAACGCCGGTGCTGTCGCACGCCGTGCTGCAACAACGCGCCGCGGCCGGCGTGATGGTGACCGCCTCGCACAACGCACCGCGCTACAACGGCATCAAACTCAAGGCCGCCTACGGCGGCAGTGCGCTGCCGGACCAGTGCCGCGCGGTGGAGGTGTGCCTGAACGACAACGAGAACCGCGCGCGCGGGCCAAACTTGATGGACTATGACCAGGCGGTTGCGGCCGGGCGCATCGTGCGCTTCAATCCGATGCAGCCGTATGCGGACGCGCTGCGCAGCCTGCTGGACTTTGACCAGATTGCTGCGCACCCCGGGCGCTTGCATGTGGTTGCCGATGCGATGTACGGATCGGGACGCGGCTACATTAAAGCCTTGTTGGGCGGCAGCGGCGTGGAGGTGCTGGAGATTCGCGGCGAGATGAACCCCGGTTTCGGCGGCGTGCATCCCGAGCCAATCCTAAAGTATCTGGGGCCCACCGCGAGCGCAATTGCCAGCGGACACGGGGATGTGGGCCTGATAACCGACGGCGACGCCGACCGCATCGGCGCGATGGACGGCCGCGGCCAGTTTGTGGATCCGCACAAGATAATGGCGCTCTGCCTGCGCTACCTGGTGGAACGCAAGCACCGCAGTGGCGCGGTTGTAAAGACGGTCTCAACCACGCGCATGCTCAATCGCCAGGCGCTGCAATACAAGCTGGCATTGCACGAGACGCCAGTTGGGTTCAATCACATTGCGGATCGCATGCTGTCTGAGCAGGTGCTGATCGGCGGCGAAGAGTCGGGCGGCATCAGCATCCACGGCCACATTCCGGAGGGCGACGGCATCATGATGGGTTTGCTGCTGCTGGAGCTGATGGCGGCATACGGCGCGCCCCTGCACGAGCTGGTGGAGCAGCTGCTCGCGGATTTTGGGCCGGCGCTTTACGAGCGCGCGGACCTGCGCCTGGCGCGGCCGGTGAGCCGGGCCGCGCTGACTCGCGAGTTATGCGAACAAGCGCCGCAGCAAATTGGAGCGCTGCGCATGCGCGAAGTGCAATCGCTGGATGGCGTCAAGTACCTGATGGAGGATGACTCGTGGCTGCTAATCCGCGCCTCCGGTACGGAGCCGGTCCTGCGCGTATACGCCGAAGCACGCACAGAGCAGGACCTCGCGGCCCTGCTGGATTATGGCAAACTGGTGGCGCAGCGCGCCTGACCGCGAACCGCAGCCGGCCCCACGGCAACTACCGCCGGGCCGGATGCAGTTGAGTTAGTTTGCGAAACGCCGAATGGAGCGCGTGATCACAATCACGCCCAGCAAACCAGCCACGGACATCAAAAGCGTTGGCAGGCCGATGTCATCGGCAAAGCCGGTGTCCGGCAGGGTCTTGCTGACAGCGGGTGCAGCCGTGGGCGCAACCACCGCAGCGGACACCGCCGCCATTGTGGCCGTCGGTGCTACTACTGCCGTGGGCGCCACAGTCGGCACTGCGGCCACATTCTGCACTGGCACGGGCGTAGCGACCACTGCCGCCGCCGCCATTCCGTCCGCCGTTGCCTGCGCATCCACGGCCACCTGGGTGTTCTGCAGGTTAATCTCAGCAGAGCGCGCGGCTGAGGCTGCCATTTGCGCCGGCCGGATGCGGAACATATAAATGCCCAGCGCCACCAGCCCGGCCACAAAAATGCCGCCCAATGCGATGGACGCAATCATAAACGTGCGATTATTGGTTTCTTCCGGATCTTCCATGATAAATATACTCCCCTTAGTTGGTGGTTAGCTGTTGCCTAGAATATTCAATTGGACGAGCCGATTAACAGGTAACATAAGCAGTGTCTCCATTATGAGACCACCGCCGGGGAAGCACGTAAATATTACCATAAAAATCAGCTCCCATCTAGTACTCAACGGTCAACAATGCTTCGCCTTCAATTTTTGACAGATCTTCCGCAGCCAATTGGGCGGCCATGCCGGGATTACTGCAATTAGCGTGCCAGCCGCAGCTTTGGCCTGAAAGCACATGCCCACCCTGCAACAAGCCTATGGCGACCATGACCTGAGCATGCTGCGCGCAGTTGCGGAAGCGCTGGCAATTGAACTGCCCGGCTCCACGGCGCGCCAAGCCGCTGCTGCGCTCGCGAGCCAAATGCTGGCCACTGCTTTTGCGCTGCAGGTGGCTGCTGCGCTGCCGACAGACGCGCAAACTGCTTTGCAAAGTCTGCTGGCCGGCCCGGCAATTGGGCTGCCAGCTGCCGCTTTTTCCCGCCGGTTTGGCGCGCTGCGTCCCTTGGGCGCGGGTGCCCGCGAGCGCGAACGGCCGCACCTTGCGCCAGCTAATGCCAGCGAGGCATTGTGGTATTCCGGCTTGATGGGAAGGATGCAGCACGCGCATGCGGGACGCCTGCAGGATTTCTTTTTTGTGCCCGAGGAGCTGCGCGCGCTGTTGCCCGCGCGTGCCGCAGCCCAACCCGAAGTACTGCCCACCGAACCTGGCGTGGATGTGCGCGCCGCAGATTCCGCCTTGGTGGATGACGCCGTAACCGTGCTGGCGTATGCGCGCAGCTTTGGCGCCAGTAACCTGGCGCGCGGCGGCCTTGCCACCGCAGATGCCCGGCGCCTGCGCAGCTTTTTACGCAAGCCGCAAGCGTTACCGCTTGTGCTCGAATTGCTGCGTGCTCTGCATTTGCCGGGCGACGATCCGGCACACAGCCAGGCGCTGCGCGGCTTTTTGCTGGCCCCGCGCGCAGCGCAGCTGCGCCAGCTGGCGCAGGCATGGCTCAATTGCGAGCAGTGGAACGACCTTTTACAAGTGCCCAGCCTGCACTTTGACTCTGCAGCCCCTCCGCAAACTGCCGCTGTGCAAACGCGCCAGCTGCTGCTTGCCCTGCTGCCCGGAGCAGCGGATACCTGGCACAGCCTTAATGACTTCGTGGCGCTTGTGCGCAGCGCAGCGCCGGACTTTCAGCGCGCCCCCGGCGATTATGACGCGTGGTATGTGCGCGATGCGCAAACCGGCGCAGCCCTGCGTGGCGCTGCGCATTGGGAGCAAATCGACGGTGCGCTCGTGCGCTTTTTGGTTTGCGGCCCGCTGCACTGGCTGGGCCTCGCAGATTTGGCGGGCGCTGAAGCCAACGCGCCGGCGAGTGAGTTTCGGCTCACGCCGCATTTCTTTACATTAATGAGTGCCGCAGAATTCCCGGTGCCGGAAAATCCACAGCGGCTTGTTCTGCAATCGGCCGGCACCATCACAGTTCCGGTAAATGCACCCCGGGCCGA
>CANNEJ010000086.1 GCA_947503585.1 Anaerolineales bacterium
GCCTCTTCAAGCGCGTGCAGCCACAGGACAGCTTTGACTGGGCACGCGCAACGCTCACCAATGCGCGCAAGCTGGACAGCGACGTGCTCACGAAGAGCGGCATCATGCTCGGCCTCGGCGAAACACTGGCAGAGGTGAAAGAGACGCTGGCGGAAATGCGCAGCTGGGGCGTGAACATTCTCACCGTCGGCCAATACCTGCAGCCGTCAAAAAAGCATCTGCCCATCGAGCGCTACTACACGCCGCAGGAGTTTGCGGATATCAAGCGCTACGCGGAGGACGAACTGCGTTTTGACTGGGTGGAGTGCGCACCGCTGGTACGCTCCTCGTATCACGCTGCGCAGCAGGTGCGCGCGCTCAGTGCGGTTTACCGGCAGCTATATGCAAAGGGCACACCCGGTGCCCTGCCGGCGGAGCCGCGCCCCGCCGACTGATGTTAAGTTTGCCTGGCGCAGCGGCCTCAGGGCCGCACTGCGCCCACTGCGTCATTGAAGCGCTCGAGCGTATTGCCCAGGTCGCTGTCATTGTGCGCGGCGCACAGGAAAAATGGTTCGCGCGGATCTTCCTCGTATTCCACCCCAAGCTCAAACATGCCTTTCGCAATCTTGGCGTACAGCTCAAGGTCGCTGTTGGTTACATCGCGGAAGTTCTTGGGCTGCTTGCTGGTGCCCACTATAAAGCCGGGCATGGCCGCCGGCCCCAGCATCGCATGCTCAATGCCGGCTTCGGTCATGATGTCGCTCAGCCCGCGCTTTAACTTCTCGCCATAACTTGCAATCTGCGCCAGCACTGGCGTCGTCTCCATAATCTCAAGCGTGGCGTCCGCAGCCGCTGCGCCAACCATGTTGCCACAGTAGGTGCCGCCAATGCTCACCTCATAGGGCACCAGCGTACTCATTACTTCCTTGCAGCCGCCAAATGCCGCAATCGGAAACCCGTTGGCCATAGCCTTGGCGTAGGTCATCAAGTGGCCTTGCACGCCAAAATATTCGGTCGCACCGCCATTGCCAATGCGGAAGCCGGTCTTCACCTCGTCCATGATCATCACAATCCCGTGCGCATCACATTGCGCGCGCACAAATTCCAAAAAGCCGGGCTCGGGCATCACGGATGCGGCATTGCCCATGATCGGCTCAATGATGATCGCCGCGATGTCACCCCAGCGCGCCTTTACAATCCGCTCCAGCGCTTCGGGGTCGTTATAGGGCGCCACCAGCACCAGATCCCGAATGGCGCGCGGAATACCGGAACCAGACTGCATGGGTATCAGGCTGCGCGCCGAACCAGCAGCGCTGGCCGGCGACCCGGCTGTTGACCACAGCGTGTAGTCCTGAAAGCCGTGGTAGCAGCCCTGAAATTTCAGGACCACATCCCGCCCGGTGTGTGCGCGGGCAAGGCGGATGGCATGCATGGTGGCTTCGGTGCCGGAGTTTGCAAAACGCACCATATCCAACCCGGGGCACATGCGCACCATGCGTTCTGCAACGGTCACTTCCATGGGATGGGTGTGCGCGTACAAGTTGCCGCCTTCCAGCGCAGCGGTCACGCGCGCAGTTACACGTTCATCCGCGTGGCCAAGGATCACCGGGCCAAACGCCAGTCGGTAATCAATAAACTCATTGCCGTCTACATCCCAGATGTGCCCGCCTTTGCCGCGCGCAATAATTACAGTTTCTTCACCGCCATAGCGGAAGTTGGAGTGCACACCGTAAGGGATGACTTGCTTTGCGCGCTGGTACAGCGCGCGTGTCTTCTGATATTTGTTGGACATACTACCTTCCAATTTTTTTGAGGCACCGCAACAAAGCCGGCGGTGAGCGGCAGACCATGCAGCAAGTTATGCGGCTGCAGCGCTTCAGGCGGATTTGTGGGGAGCCGTCAGCCGTCAGCGGTTGCCCACAGCACCCATTGGTGGCAGCGACGGGCACAAGCGGCACCAAAAAGGTTTACTAGCATGCGGAACCTTACCCTATTCTACCAGCCCCGCCAACATCGCTCAAACCGCCCTATTTTGCTTGACACGCAATCCGCACAGTCTATAATCGCGGCATCGTGCGGGTATAGTTCAGTGGTAGAACGCTTGCTTCCCAAGCAAGATGTCACGGGTTCGAGTCCCGTTACCCGCTCTTTAACCGCTGCTTGCCCCCGCCGGCTCCGACTTCATTGCGCACTCATTCCCGGCCGGTAGCACGCACACCTAGCTGGCAGGCTGTGGCCTGCAGCCTGCTGCTGCTTGCCGGCTGCACTGCGCCAAACCCGGCGGACACGCATGTCAGCGCTCCTTTTCGCGCGTTTTATACATTGCACCATGGGGCGGATACGCTCGGCGCACCGCTCTTCACCGGGCAAATCAAAAACGGCGGATTGGTGCAGTACTTTTCCAACGGCGTGCTGGAGTTCCACCCCGGCCTGCCGTTGGGCTCGCAAGTCTTTATGAGCGCCCTCGGCGAGGAGTTTGGCGAGCGCCAGCCGCCGCTTACACCGGACGCCGTCCCCGGCGGCGCGCTGCTGTTTCCTGAAACCGGGCACACCGTGCAAGGCATTTTCCGCACCTTTTATGAGGCGCATGGCGGCGCGCTGTTTTTTGGTTATCCAATTGCGGAGCCGCTGGTAAAGGACGGCCGCATCGTGCAGCACTTTGAGCGCGCCGCTCTGCTATGGGATCCGGCGCTGGCAGCTGGCAAGCCGGTGCAGCTGCTGGCGTGGGGCGAGCAAAAATTTAACGAACGGCCATTGGACATGCTTGCGGTAGACGGCACCACTGCCGAGTCGGCTGCTGCCAGCGTGGCGGCTCCGGCTGGCATCACGGAGTTTGTAGAGGCGCATGGCGGCGCAGAGCTGTTTGGCAAGTGGCTCGGCCGGCCGCGCACACTTGCAGACGGACGCATCGAGTACATGTTTGAAAACGCCGTACTTATCCAATCGGCGGCCACTGCAGACGCCCCGCCACAACTGGCTGCTCTGGGCACACTCGCGCGCGGCGGCGTTGATGCGCCCGCTGCGCCCGTGATTGGCTCCGAGGCTACGCACTTTGTGAAGACCGGCCACAACGTTGTGCTTGGCATGCAGCGCTTTCTGGCTGCGCATGGCGGCGCAGAAGTTCTGGGCATGCCGGTCACTGAACTGCTTGCCGAAGACGGCCGGCTTGTCCAATATTTTGAAAATTTCCGGGTGGAGTGGCAGCCAGCGCTGCCCGATGCCAGCGCATTCACGATCGCACCGTTGGGCCAACAATATTTCAACGCCGCATATTTTGGCACCGCGGACGCCGTGCAAGCAGAAACCGGGCAGCTCTTCATTGCTGCATCAGTCGATCAGCCAGTGCTGGCGGTGCCGGGCGACCAGACATTTCACGTATGGGTGCTCGACACCGCGGGCAAGCCGGTAGCGGGAGCACAAGTAATGCTGGCCTGGTCTGCGGCCGCAGCCGCACCCGGAGAACTGCCGGTGACCGATGCCGCCGGACACAGCATGCTCACCATTCGGTTGGAGAAGCCAGCATTTGCACCGCAAATTGCGTACCGCGCCACCACCAAGTCCGGCGCACTGGCAGCGTCATTCGATAGCAGTTTTCTGGTGCAGCCGCAACCTTGATTGCGCAGCTGCCTAGCGCCCGCCCACGGCAGCCGTTGGGCGGGCCGGCAGCGCCCGCAGCGTTGGCGCAGTGCCGCGAAGGCACATGCTAAAATTCTTTTTCCAATGGCCCGCGCCGACATCGATCAACTCTGCGTAAATACGCTGCGCTTTCTAGCAGCGGATGCGGTTCAACAGGCAAAGTCTGGGCACCCCGGGCTGCCGATGGGCGCCGCGCCACTGGCCTATGTTTTGTGGACGCAGTTCCTGCGCCACGATCCGGCGCAGCCGCGCTGGTTCAACCGCGATCGCTTCATCCTTTCCGGCGGGCATGGTTCAATGCTGTTGTACGGGCTGTTGCATCTCACCGGTTACGACCTGGCGCTTGATGCACTGCGCAACTTTAGGCAATGGGGCAGCCAGACGCCCGGCCATCCGGAGGCGCATCTGACGCCGGGGGTGGAGGCAACCACCGGCCCGCTCGGGCAGGGTTTTGCCAACGGCGTGGGCATGGCAATAGCGGAGGCTCAGCTTGCCGCGCGCTTCAACCGCCCCGCTGCGCCCGCTGTGATTGACCACTACACGTATGCGCTTGTAACCGATGGCGACCTGATGGAAGGTGTGGCAAGCGAAGCGGCGTCGCTTGCGGGCCATCTGGCACTTGGCAAGCTGATCTATCTTTATGATGACAACGAGATCTCAATTGAAGGATCAACCGGCCTTGCGTTTGGCGAGGACCGCCTTGCACGCTTTGCTGCGTATGGCTGGCATGTTGCCAGCGTGCCGGACGGCAACGACCTGCCTGCCATCGGCGCTGCACTGCGGGCAGCGCGCGCCGAGCAAATGCGACCGTCGCTAATTGCAGTGCGCACCACCATCGGCTTTGGCGCGCCAAACAAGCAGGGCACTGCCGCCGCGCACGGCGAGCCGCTGGGCGAAGATGAGCTGCGCGCTGCAAAGCGCAACCTGGGCTGGCCGGAAGACGAGCGCTTTCATGTTCCGGAAGCTGTGCGCACCCACATGGCGGCAGCGCGTGACGCGGGTGCGCGGCTGAGCAAGCAATGGCAGCTGGATGTTGAGCAATACGCCGGCAAACATGCCGGCGCAGCGGCAGAGTTGCAGCGGCGCATTGCCAACGCGCTGCCCACGGGCTGGGAGAGCAGCCTGCCGGTGTTTGCGCCGGACGCCAAAGGGCAGGCCACGCGCTCCGCCAGCGGCAGCGTGCTCAACGCGCTCGCAGCCGCCATCCCCGAGCTTAGTGGCGGCTCTGCTGACCTTGCGCCCTCCACCAAAACGCTGCTGAAAGACGGTGCGGATTTTGGCGCAGGCAACTACGCCGGCCGCAATTTTCACTTCGGCGTGCGCGAGCACGCGATGGGTGCGGTCCTCAATGGCATTGCGCTTCATGGCGGCGTGCGCGCGTATGGCGCCACATTTCTGGTTTTCTACGATTACATGCGCCCGCCCATCCGGCTGGCTGCGCTGTCCGGCACGCCGGCCATTTTTGTTTTCACGCACGACAGCATTGGCCTGGGTGAAGACGGACCCACGCACCAGCCCGTGGAGCAGCTGGCAGGCATGCGCACGGTGCCCAATCTGCTGTGCCTGCGCCCGTGTGACGCAAACGAAACGTCCGAGGCATGGCGCGCGGCGCTGCAAAATTCGCACGGTCCCAGCTGCCTGCTGCTCACACGCCAGGATGTGCCCGTTCTCGACCGCACAAAACACGCCGCCGCCAGCGGGCTCCACAAAGGCGCCTATGTTTTGTGCGATGCACCGGGTTCAACAGCGCAAATCATTTTGATCGCAAGCGGGTCAGAAGTACACATCGCCCTGCAAGCCCAAACACGGCTCGCCGCACAAGGTGTGGGCGCGCGCGTTGTATCCATGCCCAGCTGGGATCTTTTTTCGCGACAGCCCCGCAGCTATCGTGACGAAGTGCTGCCGCCCGCCATCAGCGCCCGCATCTCCATCGAAGCTGGCGTGACTTTCGGCTGGGAGCGCTGGGTGGGAGGCGCCGGCATCGCAATGGGCATCGATCACTTTGGCGCGAGCGCCCCCTACCAAACGCTGTACGAGAAATTTGGCCTCACGCCTGAGCGCGTGGTGGAGAACGCAAACAAATTGCTTGCCGGCACCGGCAGGGTGTGATGCGCTTGCAGGCTTGCGTGCGCTACCCGGCCGCACCCATCAAAAAGGACATTGCCCGATGACAACTCTGCTGCAATTACAGGCGCTCGGCCAGTCTCCGTGGCAGGACAATATCTCGCGCACTCAGCTGCGCTCCGGCGGCCTCGCGCGCATGGTCGCCGATGGCGACATCACCGGGCTGACCTCCAATCCCACTATTTTCGAGCAGGCGATCGGCAAATCGGACGCTTACGACACCGAGCTGCGCAGCTATGCGAGTGCCGGTTTGAGCGCGGAGCAAATCTTTTACGCACTGGCGGTCGAGGACATTCAGGCCGCGGCGGATGTCTTTCAGCCGTTGTATGCGCGCTCCAAAGGCCGCGAAGGGTTTGTGAGCCTGGAAGTTTCCCCGCGCCTGGCACACGACACAGCTGGCACCATCGGCGAAGCACAGCGCCTGGCGCAACAAGTGCAGCGCCCGAACTTGATGATCAAAATTCCGGCAACACGCGCCGGACTGCCCGCCATCACCGCAACACTCGCAGCCGGCATCAGCGTGAATGTCACGCTCATCTTTTCGCTGCAGCGCTATCGCGAGGTAATCGACGCCCATCTGGCCGGCATTGAGCAGGCACTTGCAGCCGGCCGCAGCCTCGCGGGTATTGCGTCGGTGGCAAGTTTTTTTGTGAGCCGCGTAGACAGCATGATCGACAAACAGCTGGCGGACCGCATCGCTGCTGACCCGGCAGCGCAGCCGCAGCTGCAGGCGCTGCGCGGCCGCGCCGCAATTGCCAACGCACGCCTTGCATACCAGCTCTTCAGCGAAACAATGCAAACGCCGCGCTGGAGCGCACTGG
>CANNEJ010000087.1 GCA_947503585.1 Anaerolineales bacterium
TTCAATACGACGGACCAAGGGACGAAGTATTTCGAGACCCGCCTCGCGCAATCGGAACTCGGTTCCTATACATTCAACGCCAGATAAATGGGCGGAATTTACCGACATTAGTGATACCGTTAATACATCTATTATTCTTTAACGAAGTATTGAACTGAATAACACCAAACTCACGGCATACCACCCTGCGCTAACGCCCACCCCACCAAATTGTCGGCGTCACATACTCATTTACTCACTTACTAAATATTATGAAGGATCAATCGGCCTAGCAAGCGGAAGTTGCAAAACTTTTCTGCGCCGATATTAGGGGTGCCAAAACCACACCTGCGCCGCGCTAAACAAAACCCCCCGGCCGCCGCGGCGCCACCTTTGCATCTTGGCCGAACTGCAGCCACAGCAGTTGCAGCACATTCGCTGCCAAAGCATGCGGAACAGCGTGCCGCTTTAAAATCTGACCTTAAGCCGCCATGTCAACAGTGATACAAACGGCAGGCCCCGCGGTCCGCTTACCGCTCAGCTGCCATTCGTAGTTGGACTGGAGTTAGTTCCGGGTAGAAATACCTTAAGAGGGCAGGATCTGGGTGAACACCGTTTTTCTGGCCTTGCATCAGGGCTTTGTCGACCATGGGCGAGCTTTTGGTCGCACTAGCGCTAGAAAAAGTAACAATAAAGGCTATGTCGGCAGTAGTAATCCGCACTAGATCGATAAGGTGTTTTAATTTTTCCTTGGACTCAGCACCCACAGACGCACCGACGCGCATGATGGCAAGCAAATCGAGAGCAAAGGCATGTTTATGAGCGGGAGTTTTCAGACTCTGCACGAGCTCCAGAATGGTAGTTTCAGCCCCTTCAGTGGCGCTGGCAACGACCGCCGGCAGCGCACTTTCCGAAAGATCCAGGCAAAGAAAAAGATTTTCGATGTATGCCTTTTCTCGTCCGTCGATGATATGGTCGGTAGACAAAGCCATCATGCCCACTCCGGTCGCATATAAAGTTTTGGTTTTTGCTGACTCCCCGGCGAGCGGGTGCGGGACGCGCTTCGTCTGCTCGTTCAACTTTTTTAGGTTATCCAGAACTGGCATTGAATTTCCTCCACATAGACTCGCGTGACTATCGCGAGGCTTTCAATTTACACGCCTACGACTGCGCCAGTTCCCCTAAAACGAATCATTTTGGCAAGTCTTGTACAATCCTAATTTCCCGCAATTTCAGGGCAAAACCTGAATGGCCGAGTGTTTTAGGTGGCGCAGGCGCCTCTGTGCTTGCTAAAGAGTGCTGTCTGTTCAAATTCATATTCCGGCTGTAAAGTTCGCCCGGCGCGAAAATTTCCACATGACTACCAACAAGGACGTGCGCATCCTTTTTGCCACCCGCACTATGCGCTTGTTTGCCTATGGGTTTCTCTCTGTAGTGCTCGCGCTCTACCTGATTGAAGCCGGTCTCTCGCCCCCGCAAATTGGACTGCTGCTCGCCCTCACGCTCGCCGGCGATGCAGCCGTTTCGCTTTGGCTCACCACCCACGCAGATCGCAGCGGCGGCCGCCGCCGCACGCTAACCGTGGGTGCCATCCTGATGCTGCTAGCCGGCGTTGTTTTCTTAGTCACCCGCAATCCGCTTCTGCTGACCATGGCGGCCATCGTGGGCGTCATCAGCCCGAGCGGCAACGAGATCGGCCCGTTCCTGTCCATCGAGCAAGCAGCGCTCACCCAACTGGTTGCCGATGAAAACCGCACCGGACTATTTGCCTGGTACAACCTTGCCGGTTCATTTGCCACCGCCACCGGCGCGCTGGCCGGCGGCTGGCTTGCGCAAGCGCTGCAGTCCGAAGGCTGGACCAAACTCGCAGCGTTTCAGTTTGTGCTGGCCGGCTACGCACTAGCCGGCGGGCTGCTTGCTTTGTGTTTCCTGACCCTCTCTGCCGCTGTGGAAGTGGTGCCCGCACCCGCCCGCCAAAACCGCGTGCTGGGCCTGCACAAGTCGCGCGCGGTGGTGTTCAAGCTCTCCGCCCTGTTTGCGCTGGATGCATTTGCCGGCGGGTTAATTGTGCAAAGCATGTTTGCACTGTGGCTGCACGTGCGCTTTGGGGTGGAGATCGGTGTAATCGGCAGCATATTTTTTGGCGCAAATATTCTCGCGGGAATTTCCGCCCTGCTCGCGGCCAATATCGCGGCGCGCATTGGGCTCATCAACACAATGGTGTTCACCCACATACCGTCCAGCATTTTTCTCATGCTCGTCCCGCTCATGCCCAGTTTGCCGCTGGCGATCGGCGTTATCTTGCTGCGCTTCAGCATTTCCCAGATGGATGTGCCTGCGCGCCAGTCTTACACCATGGCGGTGGTTGAGCCCGACGAACGCTCAGCAGCTGCCGGCGTGACGGGCATTGCGCGTTCTATCGGCGCGGCGCTGTCGCCATCCATCACCGGCTATCTGCTTGGTGTGCCGGCGCTGTATGCTGTGCCGTTCTTCGTAGCCGGCGGACTAAAGATCATCTATGACCTGGCGCTCTGGCGCGAGTTTCGCGCCGTGAAGCCGCAACGCTAATCCAGCCTCCCGGTTACTACTAAGTTTTCAAAGGGCAACCGCTAGCAACCTGCAGGCAATTACTAGATTTTATTGGGCCAGGTATCGCTTAATTTATAGCCAAGCGGCCAGGGATCCGTTGGATCCAAAGTATGTTGATGAGTTCCAGTAATCCAAGCTTGCCCCGCAACTGAAGGAATAATTGCCTTCTTATTGCCAATCGTTACTTCTTCTTCAATCTTGCAATGAAATTCGGAGTCAATAATCGAACGGCCAGTCATCTGGTCGCCCACTTTTAAGATCCCTTGGTGATGCAATAGCGCCAGTCTGGCGGAACAGCCTGTTCCGGTGGGGGAGCGGTCGATTTTCCCGGGCTGAATGGCCACTGCGTTCTTGCTAATTGCAATGCCGTTCTCGTAAAAAATCGGTTTGGCGATCTGGGTGAAAGAAAAATGTTTCCAATCCGGATTAGTTGGATGCTCGAACTTCAATTGGTTGTTTGCAGAGGCGGTAATTCGCATTCCGATTCTTGCCAGATCCAAAGCTTCATGCGGCACAATGGCAAACCCCAGATCATTGGCATTAACAATTACAAAACTATCGCCGCCAAATGCGGTATCCACCTTAATCGTTCCCACCCCGGCAACTTCAAGGTCCAAGTTAACTTGGCCGACAAAGGATGGCACATTCTTTACCCGGACCCGGGTAACTTTCCCGTTCAAGCACTGCGCCGTCACATAAACCAAGCCGCCGGGCGCTTCCATTACCAAGCTGGTAACCGGCTCAACCATCTTCACAATCCCGGTTTCCAAGACAACTGTGGCCACACAAATCGAATTGGAGCCGGACATCGGCGGAGTATCTTCCGGCTCCATAATGATGAAAGCCACATCCGCTTGCGGATGCACCGGCGGCACAAGCAGATTCACGTGGCGGAAAACGCCGCCCCGCGGTTCGAGCAAAATAAACTTGCGCAGCTGCGCATCGCTGGCGATGAATCGGGACTGTTCCCAAATTGTGGCGCCCGGTATTGGCCCGACTCCGCCAATAATTACATCCCCAACCTCACCCTCTGCATGACAGCTGACAACTTCGATCATTTAGAGCAGGCCGCCACTCTATCAACCGGAAATTTAAGACTGTCCGACATAAATTAACTTTACACCAGCCCGCCGCCAACCAAGCCCGGCTCAACACCAACTTTCACCTAGCCACTTACCTCGCGTCAACAAATGCGCGTCTCCAAAAGTAACTGCAGAACAAACAGCGCAACACAAACGCATGCAGTGCGGCACAACGGGCAGGGAAGTTTGCGGTCCGCTGGGTTAAGATGTTACGCAGGCTTTGTGGGAACGCAGCATTGCGCGTGCTTCACTTCCAACTGTATAAGAAATGGAACATATTACGACGCTGCCTCGCCGAATGCCGGCACTCTGTGCAAAATGACCATCCGCACCTACAAGCCGCGGCGCTGGCGGGTAACGCGCGGGCAGGCTGCAGCGCTTGCCACGGACGACGCTTTGCTGCTCAGGATGCCCGGCCCGATGCTGGACCTCAAAGAGCTCTTCGACAACCGCCCGGTGGTGATGGAGATTGGCTTCGGCGGCGGCGCAGCAACTGTGCAGATGGCGGCGGCCAACCCCGCCATTGGCATCCTGGCTGTGGATGTGCACACCGCCGGCATCGGCGATTTGCTTGCGCGCGTTCGCGCCCGGCAGCTCGCCAACGTCCGCGTGGTTAAGGGTGATGCACTGCTGCTGGCGCACACAATGCTGGCGGCTGGAGCTTTGGCCGGCATTCGGCTGTACTTTCCCGACCCATGGCCCAAGACGCGCCATCATAAGCGGCGCCTGGTAACCGCAGCCAACAGCGCGCTACTCGCGGCCCACACGCAGCCAAACGGCTTTTGGCACATCGCCACGGACTGGGCACCGTACACAACCCAAATCTTGGAGGTTCTGTCTGCCAGCCCGCATTGGGAAGGCGGCGTGATTGCGCGCCCGGAAGACCGGCCCGCCACACGCTTTGAAAACACCGCGCTGCGTGCGGGCCGCCCGGTCACCGATCTTTATTACACGCGCACCGCTTAACCTCGCGCACCGCAGCCATCCGGAATTCAGCGCTGCAGTTTCTGCGTGTCATTGTGACAGCAACGCGCGTGCACCGCGCCTGAGGGTCAGGCTGGCGCGTCAGCTCTTGGCGCGCTTGTAAGCCGCAAGTACACGCACGCGCGCAAAGGCGTGGTCAACAACTGGCGCCGCGTAATCATGCCCCACCCGGCAGCCCGCTGCCGCTTGCACATCTGCCGGCGCCAGCCACGGTTGGTGCACAAACTTCAGCGGCATGCGCGCCAGCTCCGGCACCCAGGCGCGCACAAAGCTGCCCTGCGGATCAAACTTCTGCCCCTGCAGCACCGGACTGAACACCCGAAAGTACGGCGCCGCATCCGTGCCCACGCCTGCCGTCCACTGCCAGCCGCCGTTGTTGGCGGCCGGGTCGCCGTCCACCAGCTTGTCCATGAACCATGCCTCGCCCGTGCGCCAGTCCTGCAGCAAATCCTTCACCAAAAACGAGGCGACAATCATGCGCGCGCGATTGTGCATCCAGCCCGTGGCAGCCAGCTGGCGCATGGCCGCATCCACCACCGGGTAGCCGGTGTTGCCCGTTTGCCAAGCCGCCAGCGTGGCTGCGTTGTTGTCCCACTCCACATTGCGCAGATCCTCCCGGAACGCCATTTGCAACACCTGCGGAAAGTGATGCAGGATGGCAATGTAAAACTCGCGCCAGATGAGCTCGGTGATCCATGTGTCTGCGCCGCGGCGCGCCTCCGCCCCGTCAGCAGCTGCCACCGCCAGGCGCGCTGCCTGTAATGCGCTGCGCGCGGAAATCATGCCAAAGCGCAAATACGCAGACAGCGCCGATGTGCCTTCCACATCCAGCTGATTGCGCCCCGCTCCGTAAGCGTAGATGGCGGACTTTGCAAAGCGCTTCAGGCGCCGCTGGGCTTCGGCCTCCCCGGGCGGGAACAACGCCAGCGGCGCTGCCGCCGGGATGGGCAGCGTGGCCAGCTTGGGGAGTGCGCCCAGGGTCTTGGGCGCTGCCACCGCTGACGCCGGCAGTGGCAAAGATCTCCAAGTGCGGCTGTAGGGTGTGAAGACCGTGTAAGGCGTGCCATCGCTCTTCTGCACCGCTTGCGGCGGATGAATAGTGAGCCCACCGGTCAGCGTAAGCGGCAAGGCCTGTGCCACAGCCGCGTCGCGGCGCACCGCAAACGGCGTGTAGTCCGCCTCCGCAAAAATTGCGCCGGCGCCGCACTCCGCCAGCAGTGCCCGCAAGACTGCAACCGGCTCGCCCTGGCGCACTAGCAGCCCGCTGCCGCGTGCCCGCAGGTCTGCATCCAAGGTGTGCAAACCGCCATACATAAAATCCTTGCGCATCTGCGCGCGGCGGTGGTAACGCGAGACCAGCGCAGCAGCATCCAGAATGAACACCGGGACCACAATCGCCGCCTGTGCCAGCGCAGCCTGCAATGCGCCGTTGTCCGTCAGGCGCAAGTCGCGCCGGATCCACCAGATAGCGATGCTGCTCATTGCCGGCAAGTGTCCCACACCGGAAGGTTCACGGGAGCCACTGCAGCGTGCCAAAAGTTTCCAGCGCCGTCAGGTGCTGCAGCGCCACAAATTCGGCCATTCGAAACTTTCTCATAATTACTTTTACACTCCGGCAGGATACACAAGCAGTTGAAATCGCTTTTAACAATATATTGTATGGGCTCGGCGCCCACCCGTCAGGAACAAACATCACGGCCGCGCAATTGCCTGTCCCGACCGCCAACAGCGGCACAAACCGCACCGGCGCGCTTCGGCGGTGATTACATGGTGCGCTATCCCGAACACTCTTTCCAGTGCCAGCCGCTCTGCACACTACCGGCGCGGGATTACCAGCCCCGCGAGGCTGATCTGTGTGCCGGCACGGATACAGTGCGGCTCAGTGCACTCTGCG
>CANNEJ010000088.1 GCA_947503585.1 Anaerolineales bacterium
GCTGCATCAGCAGGTACATGGCCTCGGTGGCTGCGCGCGTGCGCGCCAAAAGCGGCGAGTAATGAATGTGCCCCACCTCAATGGAACCGCTGGCTGGTGTGATGCGCAGGTAACTAGCGACGCCGGTGGCGCGCATGCTGCTGCGCTCAATGATGGCAAAGAACAGCGGGTCAGCACTGTGGGCCCATTGCTCCACCCAGCGCTGGTACTCTGCCAGCTGCGCGAACGGCCCGTAGGCCATGTATGTCCAGCTATGCCCGCTGGTATCGGGCGCGTTGGCTGCGTAGAGCGCTGCAGCGTGCTGCGCAGCGTGCAGTGCCTCCAGCCGGCAGTAGCGGCCTTCCAGCGCCGTAATCTGAGGCGCAGGCGGCGCCTGCCAACCCGGCAGCGCGGCCCCAATTGGCAGTGGAGTTTGCGGTGTGGCGGCAGGCATGCGGCCGGCGTGTTTAGGGCTTGGCCGTCAGTTTTGCAGTGGCTGCGGTATGCAACTCGTTGGACAGTGCACCGCTTTGCTTAAGAGCATCCAGCTGTGCAGCTTCTACTGGTTGCAGCTTGGCCCTGTCCAAACGCTTAATGTACATCTCCACCATTTCCGGCAGTCCCTTGCCCAGCGCAGCTTTCAAAGCGTCCGTGGTGGCAGCGGCGGACAGCAGGCTCAGCTCTGCCAGCAGTGAATACAATTTAGCCTCGACCGCCTGCATCCGATCCACGTCTCGCAGCCGGGCTTCCAGGTTTTCGGCCATGCGCTCCGCGAGCATCCGCCCCCAGCGCTTGTTTGCGAGAATAGACTCGATGTTGGCCTTTGGAAAAGCGTAAAGAACGGCCTTGTCAGATTTGACCGTCACGGTTGCAGAGCGCGGTTTGCCCGTCAGGGCTGCCATCTCCCCAACAAACTCCAGTGCGGAAATATCGCCCAGGGAGCGGCCACCGCGCTCTACGTGCACTTGGCCCTGCCGCAGCAGGTAGATGCAGTCATCCGGCGGATCATTTTCTTCAAAGACCACATCACCGCGCTGCAGCTCGCGCACATATTTTTTGAACTGTGTGAGTTCTACTTCTGGAATCGCTAGGAACATGATGTGAGCCTCCTTGCAATCAAATGAATGCGCAGCAAAAGCGCTGCAATTCAGGCTGGCACAGCCACCGGCTGGGCGCTGCCCAGCGACTCAATCAGCGCCTCAAAGTCTGCGGTATGTTCGCAAGTAAGCAGCGCCAGGCGCAGGCTTTCGCCGCGCGCGGTGTGCTGCAGGTAGTGCGCCACGTGTTTGCGAAACAGCACGAGCCCGGCTGCGGCGCCGTAAAACTGCTGGTTGAGCGCCAGATGGCGGCGCACCAGCGCAATCTTCTCGGCGGTGTTTACAGACTCGGCTGCTTTGTGCTGGAAGATCCACGGGTTGCCAATTGCGCCGCGCCCGATCAGCACTGCAGCGCAGCCGGTGTGCTGCTGCATGCGCCGGATGTCCGCAGGCGTGCGCACATCGCCGTTTCCCAGCACAGGGATGTGCAGTTGCTGCCGGATCTCCGCAATTGCGTCCCAGTCTGCTGCCCCCTTGTAAGCCTGCGCGCGCGTGCGCCCGTGCACTGCCAGCGCACTTGCGCCGCAGCCCGCTACTATCTGCGCAATTTCGAGGTAGTTGCGCTGGTTGTCGTCCCAACCGATGCGCATCTTGGCGGTCACCGGCACCTGCAGCTCACGCGCCAAGGTGCTAAAAAGCTGCGCCACGCGGTCCGGAAAGCGCAACATGCCCGCCCCGGCACCGCGTTCCGAAATGTTTTTTACGTAGCAGCCCATGTTAATGTCGATGATATCCGGCTGCAGTTCCTGCAGGCGCACGGCTGTGCGCACAATGCGGTCCACATCGTGCCCGTAAATCTGAAAGGAAATGGGCCGCTCGGCCGGGTCAAACACCAGCTTCTGCTGCGTGCGCCGGCTGCCGCCATGCCGCCCCTGCAGCTCGTCCACATTCACAAATTCTGTGTAGCTCATGGCGGAGCCCAAAGTGCGGCACACCGAGCGAAACGGCAAATCCGAGTAGCCGTCCATTGGCGAAAGAATCACATCGCCATAAATTGGAATTTCGCGAATATGAAAGCTTGGCTGCAACATGCAAGCATTATAGCAAGCGCACGCTGCAAATCGCTCTTTGCAGATGCAGCCGGCCGCGCTGCTATACTCGCTGCGGGCAAGTATGGAGAATAAAACCCATGATTAGTGCTGATCTGCTTGAAATTTTGCGCTGTCCGGCGTGCGTGCAGCAAAAACCCGGCCTGCTGGTGCTCACCCACGCCACGTGGCTGGTGTGCCAGGAAGCCGGCTGCGGGCGCAAGTACCCAATTGTGGAAGACATTCCGGTGATGCTCGTGGAGGAAGGGGACAAATGGGTGGCCACACTGCCGGAAAAGTTGCCCGTTCCCCCGCCGCCACGGCGCTGAACCCCTCGTTGCGCGCTGCGCAGCTGCTTGCACAGCTGGCGGCCGCGGGGCAGGATGCCGCAGCTGCGGAGGCAGCTTTGGCTGCGCTGCCGGCGTTGGGTGCGGCTGGGCTGCCCGGCTTGCAGCAGCTCTGCCAAAACCCCGATCCCAACGTGCGCTGGTGGGCTGTGCGCGCGCTCAGTGCGCTGCAGCTTCCAGATGCCGTCCCGATCTTGATTAGTTGTTTGCAAGACGCGGCCGAGATGGTGCAGGCCGCAGCGCTGCTGGCGCTTGGAAGCTATGCGGATGCGCGGGCGGCAGCCGCTGTGGGCGGCGTGCTGGCCGGAGGCAGCAGCTATCTGGTGCGCCAGGCCGGTGATGCGCTGCGCCAAATGGGGGCGGCGGGCGAGGCAGAACTGATTGCCGCGCTGCGCCACCCGCACCAAGCCACGCGTGTGAACGCCGCACGCGCGCTTGCATTTACAGATGGCCAGCAGGCTATCGCGCCGTTGTTTGCCGCGCTGGACGACGATTCCGCAGCTGTGTGTTACTGGGTGGAGCAGGCCTTGGAGCGGCGCGGCACCGGCATGGTGTACTTTCAGCCGTGAGGTTTAGAGCTGCGCAAAGGTGATCAGCTCTACACCGTTTACCTCAAGTGCGCCGCGCGCGCGTGCATGCGTCAGATACTCCAGCTCCAGTCCGCGCTCTGCGCAATAGCTGCTGCTGTGCTGCAGCTGCGCATCCACCACGCCCGGGTGGCACATTAGCTCGCTGCTGCCCGGCGCCAGCTCCGCCACAATTTGCTCGAGGTTGTTCAGGGTCACGCCCGCCCCGAAAAAAGAAACAATCAAGCGCTCCGGATGCGGCACGCGATATTGCGCCAGCAGCGCCTGCGCTGCAGCCGGCATTTGCGGCGGTACGCCGGCATCCAGCGGATGGCGAATCGGCAAGTGATATTCCTGCGCCAGCTGCAGCATCGTCTCCAGCAGCAGCGGGTGCTGGTAAGAGGCGTGATGATGGCTGTCCAGATGGTCGGCGGCGCAGCCGCTGGCAAGGAAGGCCTCAATTTGTGCGCGCCATTCGGCGTGCAGTTCAGCTGCAACAATCTGTTGGCAGTGCTGCTGCAGCACAGCCAGCTTGGGGAAACTACCTGCGCGGCCCAGCAGGCTGCGCACTTGTGCGGCGGGCAGCAGCGGTGCGCCCATCGTTAGCACCAGATGCACGCCCAGCCCCAGCTGCGGGCACTCTGCGCGCGCACGCAGCAGCTCGGCCGCGGCGCCGGGCTGGTTCATCATCGCCGTAGTGCTGCTGACAATGCCGTTCAGGTGCGCGGCGCGAATGCCGGCCGAAACGCCGGCGCCATGCCCGTAGTCGTCTGCGTTCACAATCAGGCGGCAGCCCGAGCGCACAGTTGTGCCAGTGCGTGCTGCCGGATCTGTTTTCATACTAGAGCAGCAGGGGCAGGAAGGCGGTGGCCAGCCCCAGGAAAAGCGCGAACCCAACCGCGTCCGTTACGGTGGTGACAAACACGGCCGAAGCCAGGGCCGGGTCCATGCGCAGTGCGCGCAGCGTCAGCGGCACCAGCGCGCCGGCCACACCCGCAATCAGCATATTGCCGAACAGCGCGATGCCAATCAGCACGCCGAGGTACGGCTGCCCTTTCCAGAGATAGGTGATGATGCCGGCGGCCACACCCACCGCCACGCCGTTGATCATGCCCACCGCCACCTCGCGGGCCACCGCCCGAATGGCGCTGCGCGGCTGCACCTGGCCCAGCGCCAGGCCGCGCACAAAAATAACCAGCGCCTGCGTGCCGGCATTGCCGCCCATGCCCGCCACCACAGACTGGAACACCGCCAGCAGCGCCAGCTTTTGCAGCGTGCCCTCAAAGATGCTGATCACCCACGCAGCAAAAATGGCCGTGCCAAGGTTGATCAGCAGCCACGGCAGGCGCCGCTTTACCATCACGCGCAGCGGGCTGTCCACATCCAGGTCGCTGTCGGCAGACATGCTGGCCAGCGCATACAGGTCGCTGGTGGCCTCGTCTTCGATCACCTCCAGCAGATCATCGTGCGTGATTACGCCCACCAGCCGGCCGGCAGCATCCACCACCGGCAGCGAGCTCAGGCCATGGCGCGAGATCAGCTGCGCCAGCTCCGCCTGCTCGGCATCCACCGGCGCACTGATAATGTGCGGGTTCATGATCTCTTCGATGGTGGTCTCCGGCATGGCCACAATCAAATCTCGCAGGCCCACAACGCCCAGCAGGCGGCGGTCGCGGTCCACGGCATAAAGGTAGTGCTGGCTCTCGCTCTCCGGATGCAGGCCGCGCAGATAGCTGATGGCTTGCGCCGCTGTCATCCAGCGCCGCAGCACGGGCACATCGGAGGTCATGCGGCCGCCGGCAGTTTCGTCCTCGTACGCCAGCAGCGGCTGCACTTGCGCCGTGGTCTGCATCAGCGCCAGCGTCTGCGCGCGCTGCGCGGGCTTCAGGTCCAGCAGGATGTCAGCTGCGTCGTCGGGATACATCTCGTCCAGCAGCTGTGCCAGCACCTTTGCCGGCAGGGTGGCTGCCAGCTGGGCGGCTTCATCTTCATCCAGATACTCAAGCACATCCGCCGCGTCCTCCGCCGGCAGGCTGGGCAGCACGCGCGTTTGCTCTTCCAAATTTAAGTCGCCGATAGTTTCCGCGCGGTCGGCCAGCTGCAGCTGCTCCAGCAGCTGGCGTGCGCGCTGCACGTCATCCTGCTCAAGCGCATCGCGCACATCGCGCAGCACGGTTTCAAGTTGAATAGTGTTCATCTGTTCACCCTTCGACCAAACAAAAACACGCCGGTTGCAGACGGCGTGTTGGATAAGGTCGACGAGGGCAACCTCAGCCCGGCGCGCGTCTGGGGCCCGGCGAAAGACTGGGAGGCTGCGGGTTATCGCTGTTTGGCATTTGTTCCGCTACGACTTCGAATTGTAACACCTGCAGCCTCGCGTGGAGTGCACGCCCCCCGGCCACTCCTGTAAGATTCTGCGGTCGAACCTCTGGATGAATAATTTCTGGCGCACTTGCTTCGGGGTGTTTCTGGCTGCGCTGCTGGTGTGCCAGCCGCAGGCTGTGCTGGCTGCCGGCGTGCCTCCGCCGGACCCAATGCCGGACGTGCGCTTTGGCGCGGTGGAGGCGTGGATGGAGCCCGCGGCAGCGGCTGCAGTGCGCGTGGGCTGGGACCGCTTGCTGATCGACTGGTACAAATATCAACCCGAGTTGGCGGAATCGTGGGTGCCGTCCGCGGATGATGATGCGCGTGTGAACACGGCGCTTGCCGCCGGGCGTGAGATGGTGCTGCTGCTGCGCGGCACGCCGGCGTGGGCCACTGATGGAGCAGAGCGCGCCAGCCCGCCGCGCGGCCTGCACTTTCCGGTGGCTGCAAAAAGCAACTTGTGGGCGAATTTTGTGCGCCGGGTGGTGAAGCACTACAAAGGGCGCGTCAGCCGCTACATCATTTGGAACGAGCCGGATATTGCTGTCGGCGACGGCGGCGCCCAATTCAACGGCAGCATCGAGCAGTACTACCGCATGGTGAAGATCGCGTGGCTGGTGGCGCGCGAAGAGGATGCGCAGGCTAAGGTCCATCTTGCCGGACTCACTTACTGGCATGACACTGTCAACGGCCGCGCCCCGTTTTTGCAGCGCTACCTGGCTGTGGCTGCGGCAGACGCCAGCGCGCGCAACAACAATTTTTATTTTGACGCGGCGACACTGCACATCTACTTTCGCCCGCAATCGGTGTTTGATTTGATTACGCTGCACCGGGAATTTCTGGCCAAGCACGGCCTCACGCAGCCCATCTGGCTGAACGAGACCAATGCGGCGCCGTACGATGACCCGCTGCTGCCCTGGCCCAATCCGTTTGTTTATGTAACCATGGAGCAGCAGGGCGCGTTTGTCATTCAGGCTTTTGCGCTGGCGCTGGCAGCGGGCGCGGAGCGCGCTGCCGTTTACAAATTTGCGGAGGTTAGCGGCAGCCTGCCGGGCTTTGATTACTACGGGTTGTACCGCACCGACATGACCGCGCGGCC
>CANNEJ010000089.1 GCA_947503585.1 Anaerolineales bacterium
GAAATTTGAACCAGCGCACGGCATCGACCAGCCCGGCAGCATCTTCCGGCACGATCAGCCGCGCGCCACCGGAACGCTCCAAAATCTCGCGTGCCTCGCCTTCAACCGCGCCAATCACCGGCACGGCGCACGCCATAATCTCAAACATCTTGGAGGGGATGAAGGTAGCAAACAACGGCAACTGCCTGAGCGGCACAACACACACATCACTTGCACAGTAGTACTCGCGAACGCGCTGGTGCGCCTGCGCCGGCAGCATAATCACGTTGGTGAGGCGCAGCGTCTCGCGCAGTTCCAGCAGCGCGCGCTTTCTGGCGCCTTCGCCTACCAGTAGAAACACAATGTCCGCATCGTCACGAAGGCGCTGTGCGGCCTGCAGCACCAGCTCCAATCCCTGCGAGATGCCGTGCGCCCCGATGTAACCGACCACAACCTTTCCGGCCAGGCCCAACTCAGCGCGCACCGCATTGTCGCGCGGGCCGGGCGTGAAGCTCTCAATGGCGGCGCCATTGGTTACCGTCACCACTTTTTGCGGGGGCAAGCCGCGCGCAATCAGGCGCGTGCGAAACCCTTCGGTCACGGTCACCACCAAAGCTGCACGCCGGTACAAAAACATCTCCACAGACTCAAGTGCCCGAATGACAAACGAATTTGTGAGAACGCCAAGGTCGACAAAAACCGCCGGCCACAAATCACGCACCTCAAACACAAATGGGATTTTGCGCATGCGGCTCATGACCCATGCAGAAATAACAGCAAAGAAGCTGGGCGAGCTGGCAATAATTACATCCGCAGTGCCAAGGCGTGCATTGCCAAGCACCAATGCACTCACCATAAAACTCAGGTGACTCAGAGTTTTGCGCACGAGTCCTTCATTTGGGGTGGCATAAAGCCAGTTGCGCAAAACTGTTACGCCGTCCAGGGACTCGCGCGCAATCAGCCGGCCAACATATGGTGCCTGCACAACTCCGGTGGGATGGTTAGGCATGCCCGTCACCACCGTCACAGAATGGCCGCGCTGCACCCAACTCCGAGCCATATCGCGCAGCCGAGCCGCCGGCGCACCGGCCTCGGGCACAAAGTACTGGCAGAGATATACGATCCTCACTTGGGCTCACGCAACTCGCGCAACTTGAGCCCGATGTGATGCTCTTGCATCGCCTGCAACAAACAAAACGCAAAGCCCGCGCGTCCATCCAGAAAGCCCACACGCAAGATGTACATGTAGATGAACCACAGCAGCGGTTTGAAGGGCAGATGCGGCCAGATCAACTCCTTGATTACGCGCTTGCGCTGCACGGGGCTGCCAAGCCAGCCCGGCTCCAGCCCGGTCTTGCTGGCTGTCAGCGCAGCGGCCCGCGCCTGCGCCTCCAATGTGGAATAGCGGTTGTGGCGCTGCAGCCAGGCAGCCAATCCCCGCTCGTCGGCGTGAATCAAATCATGCTGCAGATAACCAACAGTGCCTTGCACTACCATATGCTCGTGCACCGGGCGCTGCTCATAATGCGCCTGTCCACGCCGGAACAGGCGCAAGTTCCAGCTGGGATACCAGCCACAGTGCCGCAGCCAGCGCCCCATAAATATGAAACGCCGGTTAATGTAATAGCCATCGCACGGGTTCGGCGCCGCCACAACTGCCGCAATCTCGCGCGCCAAATCCGGCGAGACGCGCTCATCGGCATCAAGAATCAAAATCCACGGCTGGCTGATTGGCAATGTTTGCAATGCCCAATTTTTTTGGGCAGCGTAGTCCTCAAATGCGTGCTCGACAAAATTTGCCTTGGCATCGGCCGCAACCGCACGCGTGCCATCAGTGGAGCAAGAGTCCACCACAAATATTTCCGCGGCCCAGCGCACGCTCTTGAGGCAAGCCGGCAGATTTTTCTCTTCATTCAGAGTGGGAACCAGCACCGCAATCGGTGCCCGCTGGCTCACTTGATCACCTCTTGCAGCACCGTCCCAAAATCGCGAACGTAGCGCGCCCAGCCCCAGTCAAAGCTGTGAAAGTGCCGCTGCGCACGAGCGGCTGCATCTGCATCCTGCAGCACGGCGCGGATTGCATTGGCGGCATCCAGCGCGTCTTCCGCTGCGTAGTAGCTGGCACCGGCCCCGCCGACTTCACGATTTACCACCGTCCCCGCGGCCACAACCGGCCGGCCGCACGCCATCGCTTCCAAAATAGGGAAACCAAAAGACTCGCAGAGCGAAGGGAAGACCACCAAATCAACCTGCGGGTAAAAGGCGATCATCTCAGCCTGCGAAAGACGGCCAAGCACCTGCACACAATTTTGGAGGTTCCAATTTGCAATTTGCGCCCTGATTGCGCGCACCCCGGCCGGCCAGTCTTGCTCTTCAATTGTCAAGAATAATGTGAAGCGGGTACCGGCCTCGCGCAACTGCCGCGCAGTGCGCAGCAGCAGCTCAAACCCTTTATGCGGCGCCGCATGGGAAGGATACAACAGCCATGGCCGCGGCGCGCCCGCCGGCAAGTCCACAATGTTGCCGGGCACTGTGTGCGCCGGCGCATCCACGGCATGCGGCAACACAACCGAAAGCTCATCAGTTAGTATCGGCACATAGCGCTTGATCATCTGCCACATGCCAGCAGACGGCGTAACAACCCTGGCGGAACTGCGCATGGCAAGCATACAGAGCCAGCGCCGCAAACTAGCCAGCGTGCGCTCCGCTACTCCAATATTGCCTAAATAATAGTCGCAGTAATACAAGGGATTGCGCTGGAAATTAATTTGTGGAACTGTGCAGCGCGCCGGCCCAAAGTTCAAGAGCGACACCAGCAGGTCGGGCTGGCGCTGCGCGAGCAACTGGCCGAGCACCACCTGATCCCACCACACTCTGCCAAGCGACCCAAGCGCTGGCGAAGCCACAGGTGTAAGCTGCACATTTCCCGGCACCACGTCAACCCAACTAACAGCCTCGGGTGCACAGAATATTTCAAACCTCCAACCTGGTAACGCAGCTAGCGCAGGCACAAACCCCGTCAGATGGCGGCGCGCTCCGCCCATTTGCGCCCCAACCGCCGTGATCGCCACCTGCCGCATCATTTCACGTTCAACACCCGCGCATATTCGGAAACCGCGCGCTCCCCGTATGCATCCCAGGTAAAGCGCTGCGCTTGTGCTAGCGCCGCAGTCGCCATGCGCTGGCGCTCCGCCTCATGTTGATACATATACAAAATCTTTTCTTTAAGCACATCGATATTGCGGATGGGGATGATGAAGCCCTGCTCGCCATCCGCCACCAGGTCCGCAGCGCCCGTGTTTGTTGTGGCAATCAACGGCAGTCCGCAGGCCATGGCTTGAACCTGCACCATTGCGAGACCCTCTTCCACAGAACAAATGGCAAAAACAGAGCCCTGCGAATAATACCAGCGCAGCGCAGCCAGCGGTACGGCCGCAAAGTGCTTGAAAGAACCGCCATATTTGCTGAGGAACGGGCTTGCCTCTTGCGTTGGATTGCCAATGATCCAAAGTTCGGCGCGTGGCAGTGCCAACTCATGCCATGCCTGCAATAAGTATTGAACTCCCTTGCGCAACGTAAGGGCGCCCACATAAATGACGCGAAAGCAATTATCTTCTTTGGGAGCCGGCGAAAATCTGTCGGTGGCCACTCCAATAGTGTTGTGCAACAGGCGCCCGGCAGCGACACCCTCATCCACAAAGCTCTGGCGCGCAAAGTGCGACGGAACTTCGATTTTGTCGCAGTTTGCATACTCCCAAAGTTCCGTCTGAATAGTCTGCGGGTGAGTCGCTACCCATTGCATTCCGTGCATTCGATATTCCTGCTCCAGAATGCGGGACTGGTAGTTGATGTGGCTTGAGCTGCGTACCACAACCGCGCGTTTGCCAAGCGCCTTGGCGCGTTGCAACGCATCGCGGCTGCTGCCACTCCACACCACGGCCAAGTCCGTGTCCGCTGGAATGCATCCCGCTGCCCACTTGCCAAACCAGCGTCTTTGCCACAGCCCCATCGTCCACCCCACGCGCGCCGGAAGTTTCTGAATTGCGCGGTTGAACACTTCAGTCGGCACCAGCGCGCTTACCTTGCTTGTGGGTACGCCCCACTCCCGGGCTTTGGATGCCGGATAGGAAGTGATAATCCGCAGCAAGTGGCCGCGGCGCTCCAGTTGTGCTGCAAGGTCAAAAGCGTGGAAGCGCCCGTTCACAACGATTGATATTTTCATATTTAGCCGGAACCGCTAAGAGCCAACGGCCTGTAATGCAGCGCGTGCCCGTCCCAACACGGCCTGCAGTTCACCGCGGGTGGGGACGAACAAATCAGCCGCTGAGCACCGGGCGTGGCGCATTATTACGATGGCAAGGACTAACAGCGTTGCTGCATAGCTTACAAGCGACACAAGCGCCGCACCCAGCGCCTGCAGCGGCACAAGCACAAGCGGCAGGATCAGCGCCGTTAGCGCCAAGCCGGCAAGCTCGGCAAATGTCACCAGCCCCGGCAGCCCCAAGCCGCGCAGCCCCTGCTCAAATATCCGGCTCATCCCGGAAATTCCGGCGGCCAGCACGAGCACCATAGCTGCCGGAACTACCGCCTGATAGGGCGCGCCAAACAGCAGTGCAATCGCTGCCGGAGTAAGAAGCAGCCATGGCAGCGTTAACGCCAGAAAAATCATTGCGCCCATGCGCGCATTGCGCAACAGGTCCGCGCGCTGCTTTTCCAAATCCACAGTGCCGGCCAGTCGCGGCAACACCAGCGCTTCCACCGCATTGAACACCGGCGCCAGCCCGTTGCTCCACGTGACCGCCACGGCATACGGGCCAAGCACACTTGCGGGCAGCCACGCCGCCATCAGCAGCTGGTCCATGCGCAGATTTAGGTCTTGTGGCAGTCCGCTTAGCACGGACGCAAATCCGTAGCGCACCAGCGATTGGCCCAGGTCCTTACGCGGAAGAAAGGCGCCGGCTTCAGTGCGCAATAGAGCAATGAAGACCGGTACTGCAGTTGCAAGCAGCACGAATAGAAAGCCTATTGCCAGCCGGCCCGGGCTGGGCTGCCCAAAGATAACCAGCGAAAGTATCAGCAGCAGCCAGCCCGCTGGCGCCAGCAAGCGCAGCGTGTTCCAAGCTTTCAACTGCAGGCGCCCCTGCAACACAGAGTATGGCAAACTGCAAACTACTTGCACCGGCAAGAGCAGCAAATACCAGCGCGCAATCAATATCAGCTCAGGTGATTGCGCCGAGAGCAGCAGCGGCATCAACCAGTAGCCAAGGGCAATCACAGGCACACATGCGGCCAAACCAATCATCACCGCAGTGGCCAGCAGCGCGCCGGATTGCAGCGGGTTGCGCCCGCAGTAATAGGTGAGCGCATGCGGCAGCCCAACCATCGCAAAACCCACAAGATAAGTGGGCCATACCTGAATAGCGGCAAGTTCGCCCCGGCCCTGCGGGCCCAATAAGCGCGCCAGCAAGGTGCCGGTGGCCAACCCGATCAAGGTGATCAGCACATTGACGAGCGCCGTTACCGGCATGGGCCCCAGCGCCCGCAAAACCGCCGGAAAGCGCTTCATGCCAGAGCCTGCAGCAGCGCCTGCCACTGTGGCTCCACTACATTTGGCAGGTAATGCGCCTTCACCCGCGCGCGCCCGTCCGCGCCCATGCGCCGGCATAACTCCGGATCGCGCAGCAGCCGCAGCAGCGCGCCACACAGTTGTTGCGGGTCTGCATCCGCGGCCAGCACACCAGTCACCTCGTCTGCCACAACCTCCGGCGTCGCAGCCCTGCGCAGTGCCACTACGGGGCGCGCATGCGCCATCGCCTCAAGAAACACAATCCCAAATCCCTCTGCGTGGCTGGGCAGGCAGAACACCGCACACTTGTCATACAGTGCTCCCAGCTCGGCCGCTGAAACTGCGCCCGCAAATTGCACATGAGCTCCAAGGTTAAGCTGGTGCGTCAGCGCCTCCAATCGGCCGCGATCATTGCCGTCGCCCACAATCACGCAATGCGCCTCCGGCCAAGCCTCCCGCACCAGTGCCAGCGCGCGCAGCAGCTGATCGATGCCCTTGTAGGCGTCATCCCGGTCCAGCCGCGAAACTGACAAAATCAGATTGGGATTTTCTACGCCGGTTGGCGCAGACGGCAGTTCATTGGCCAGCATATTTGGTATCACCACAATCTTTGCGGCGGAGACTCCCTGCACTAACTCCAGCTTGCGGGCAGTGTATGCACTCACGGCTACCACGCGATCCGCGCGCCGCAAGGCTGCGCGTTGCAGCATAGAGCGCGCAGTCCATACCTCAACGCCATGCGCAACGACCACATAACGCAGGCGCGGCCGCAGCAACGATGCCAGCCATGCCAGCGGCGCCAAATTCACATGGGCCACCCAAATGCTTGAAGCGCGCACACCTGCAAACAAAGCCGCAAGTGAAAACGCCAGCCACTTGCGCTCATATCCACGAACCATGCCGGCTATATGGTGCGAACTTTCAGCGGAATC
>CANNEJ010000090.1 GCA_947503585.1 Anaerolineales bacterium
CGTGGCCGCCGCTGCGGCGCAGGCGCGTGCCGCAAAATGCGACTTGGTGATCGGCTTGGGCGGCGGCAGCGTACTGGATACCGCCAAGGCGGTGGCTGCACTGCTTACCAACACTGGCAATCTGCTCGACTATGTGGAAGTGGCCGGCGGCGGGCAGCCGCTGGCAAATCCGGCGGTTGCCTGCATCGCTGTGCCCACCACTGCCGGCACTGGCGCAGAAGTCACACGCAACTCCGTCATGGCAGTGCCCGCTCAAAAAATCAAGGTTAGTTTGCGCAGCGCCGTCCTGCTGCCGCGCGTGGCGCTGGTGGATCCGCAGCTCACACTGGGCCTGCCGGCAGCCATTACTGCCAGCACCGGCATGGACGCGCTCACGCAGCTGCTCGAGCCGTATGTTTCGCCGCGCGCCAACCCGCTTACGGATGCGCTGGTGCGCATGGCACTGCCGCGTGCCGCGCGCAGTCTGCGGCAGGCGTGGCACAACGGCTCTGATCTGGCTGCACGCGAAGACATGGCGCTGGCCAGTGTGTGCGGCGGCCTGGCCCTGGCCAACGCGCGCCTCGGTGCAGTGCACGGGCTGGCAGCTGTGCTGGGCGGTAGCCTGCCGGCAGCGCACGGCAGCATCTGTGCGCGTCTGCTGCCGCTTGTCATGTCTGCAAACGTGCTGGCGCTGCAACAGCGTACGCCTCACGCACCCGCGCTGCAGCGTTACACCGAGGTTGCGCAGTGGTTGACCGGCAACCCGCACGCGCAGCCGGCCGACGGCGCTGCGTGGGTGGCTGCCCTTGCCACCGAGATGGCCATCGCCCCGCTCGCGGAATGTGGCCTGACTCCGGCGCTCATTCCGGAGCTGGTGTCCAAGGCCCAGGCGTCCAGCAGTATGCAGGGAAATTCACTGCCGCTTTTGGACAACGAGCTGGCAGCGATCTTGCATCAAGCCCTCTGATGAAACTTAACGGCGCTTGCATGCCCAAAGCCTACGCCTGCCAGAGTCCCGAAAACTGCGAGAATTACAGTCGATCCGTGGGTTTGACGCAAAAACACGGGGGCGGCGCAGGCAACTCTACCTGCCCGCGCTAACGAAGCTCTTACTTCACGCCGATAAATTACGAGTTATCAAGTCAGAGTTCCACGGGTAAACTCCAAGCGTTACCTGATTTTTGGGGAAACAAGCCTATGATGCGTTTTGACCGATTTACCGAACGGGCACAGGATGCCGCCACGCGCGCCTACGAAATCCTGCAGCGTTACGGACACAACCAGGTTGATACAGAGCACATTCTGCTGGCACTTTTGGAGCAGACGGATGGTGCCGTGCCGCACTTGATGGAATCGATGCAGGTGGACAACGGCGCAGCCCAGCAGCGGCTTGATGACGTGCTGCGCGCGAGCCCGAAAGCTGCCATTTATGGCGGCGGAACCGGGCAGGTGTTCATCACTCCCCGCGTCAAGCGCATAATCGATTTGGCCAACGAAGAAGCCAACCGCCTTAAAGACGAGTTCATTTCCACCGAGCATATTTTTCTCGCAATTCTTTCGGAGCGCAACACGAACGTGGCGCGCATCCTCACTGACGCGGGCGTCACGCGCGAGCGCACCATGGAAGCCATCAAGGAGTTGCGCGGCGGGCAGCGCATCACCAGCCCGCAGGCCGAAGGGCGCTATAAAGTGCTGGAGAAGTTCAGCCGCGACCTGACGAAAATGGCGCGCAACGGCAAACTGGATCCAGTGATCGGGCGCGACAGTGAAATCTTGCGCGTCATTCAAGTGCTGTGCCGGCGCACCAAAAACAATCCGGTGTTGATTGGCGAGGCGGGCGTGGGCAAGACCGCAATTGTGGAAGGGCTTGCACAAAAAATTGCCAGCAACGATGTGCCCGAAATTCTGCACGACAAAACCGTCGTCGCGCTTGACCTCGGCGCCATGATAGCCGGCTCGCGCTTCCGCGGCGAGTTTGAAGAGCGCTTGAAGGCCGCCATCGACGAGGTGCAAAAAGCGCAGGGCGAGATTATTTTGTTCATTGACGAGCTGCACACTGTTGTCGGCGCCGGCGCCGCGCAGGGTGCCATGGATGCCAGCAACATGCTTAAGCCGGCGCTGGCACGCGGCGAGCTGCAATGCGTAGGTGCCACCACTCTGGACGAGTTTCGCAAATACATTGAGCGCGATGCCGCTCTTGAGCGGCGCTTTGCCCCGGTCTTCGTGGACGAACCCAACATTGAAGACACAATTGCCATGCTGCACGGCCTGCGCGACCGCTACGAGGCGCATCACAAAGTCACCATAACCGACTCGGCGCTGACGGCTGCAGCGCGCCTTTCGCATCGCTACATCACCGATCGCAAACTGCCTGACAAGGCAATTGACCTGATGGACGAGGCTGCGGCCAAGCTGCGCGTGGCGCTCTATTCGCTGCCGCCCGCGCTCAAGGAACTCAAAATCAAGCTGGACCAGCTGCAAGCCGCTGAAGACGGCGCCAGCGCCGCACGCGATTACCAGCGCGCTGCAGAATGCAAAGCCGAGCGCCTGCGCACAGAGGAAGAATTCCATGGCCAGCGCGACGCCTGGGGGAAGGAGCATCACCTCGACGAAGTGGTGGACGAGAAAGACATAGCCGAAGTGATTGCAACCTGGACCGGCATTCCGTTGAGCCAGATGCTGGAAACCGAATCGGCGCGCCTGCTAGAAATGGAAGAACGGCTGCAGAAAAATATCATTGGCCAGAATGCCGCCATCAGTGCGCTGGCAGATGCCATCCGGCGCTCGCGCTCCGGGCTCAAAGATCCCAAACGGCCGATTGGTTCGTTCATTTTTCTGGGCACATCCGGCGTCGGAAAAACGCAGCTGGCCAAGGCGCTGGCGGGTTTCCTGTTTGATGATGAAGAGGCACTCGTGCGCGTCGACATGTCTGAGTACCGGGAACAGCACAGTGTGTCGCGCCTATTCGGGGCGCCGCCCGGATATGTGGGCTACGAGGACGGCGGACAGCTTACTGAAGCCGTGCGCCGCCGCCCCTATCGCGTGGTACTTTTCGACGAGATCGAAAAGGCGCACCCGGAAGTTTGGAATGCGCTGCTGCAAATCCTCGATGACGGCCGCCTCACGGACGGGCAGGGCCGCGTGGTGGATTTCCGCAACACGGTGCTGATTATGACTTCCAACCTTGGCACTGAATTCAATGGCAAGGCCGGCGCACTGGGCTTTGGGCCCGCAGCCGACGACAGCACGCGCGATAACCACGACAAAATTGAGAAGGCGCTCAAGAAAACATTCCGGCCGGAGTTCCTGAATCGCATTGACGAGATCATCATCTTCTCGCAATTGAAGCCGGAGGATGTGCAGGTGATTGTGGATTTGCAAATGCACGAGCTGGGCGAGCGGCTCGCCGAACGCGGGCTAACGGTAGCGTTGACGGCGGCTGCCCGCGTATGGCTGGCGCAGCAAGGCTACGACCCCGCCTATGGCGCCCGGCCGATGCGGCGGGCACTCCAAAAATATCTCGAGTCCCCGCTCTCCACGCGCCTCTTGCGCGGCGAGTTCAGCAAGGGTGACCACGTGCTTGTGGACAAAGGCACTGAAGACAGTCTCGAGTTCCGCCGTGAAGGCGCCGGCGCAGCCGCTCTGCAGGTGCCAGAACTCGCGCACACCGACACGCCTTAGTTTACAGACCGCAATGCGCTAATGCAGGTCTTGCACCGTACGTATGTCGGTGCAAAGCCCGCGGTGCGCGCGGCGTAGCGAACCCGGCTCCCAGCCGGCAGGCCAGGCCCGGCGCATCAATAACAAATTTTGCGTGCGCAGCGCTCAGTGGCTGTGTGGGTAGAATTTCAGTGTGGTCACAGGCAACCCTGCCGGGGCAAAGCTAACTGATTGGTTTGCGCGCCTAACATTTTGCGGAGCGCGCGCTGCGGCACCGCGCGCGCAAATTCATGCGGCGCCGGCTAAGTCACGACGGCCAAAAGCCGCGATGCAGCGGCCGGATCTCATCCACAGTAATAAATGCGGCTTCGTCCACAGACTTGATGGCTGCTTGCACGCGCCCCACATCGCGGCGCTGCACAGTGCAATTGATAACGCTCACCTCGCCTGCGCGCCCCTGACCGCGCAGCTCGGTCACCGCAAAACCCATTGCGCGCAGGGTTGCAGCAACAGCCTTGTCCGGCGCCGTGATCACGCGCACATGCCCGAAGCCCAGTGCCAGGCGCTCCTCCAGCCACATGCCAACCAGAATGCCGCCTGAGTATCCGCCGGCATACGCCAGTACATTCCAGATATTGGTGAGGTCGCGCAGTACTTGGGCCAGCACAAGCACAAAGATTAGCGCCTCGAGAAATCCGGCCGCGGCAGCCAGCAGGCGCTGCCCGCGAACCACCAGCACAAGCCGCAGCGTATCCAATGACATGTTGGCTACGCGCAAAACAAAAATTAACACTACCGCACCCGCCATTTGCCAGTTCATTATTTGTCCATCCTTGCGGGCTGCACTGCGCATATCCGCCAAGCCCTTGCAGAATTATTGACGATGCGAGCTCTCCGGTCAATTCGTTGCAGGTGGCGGGCGCATCCGCGTTGGGTGCTGGTGCCATTTGCGGCGCTAGTGGGCAGCAGCTTGGCTTGCAGCTTTACATTGGCAGCTGCAGACAACGGGCAGCCTGCGACACAAGCCACAGCAGCAACCACCACCGCAGCCGGGCAGTCGCAACTGCCTTCCGTATTATCAGACCCGCCTGGCATCACGCCCTTGCCCACGCTGCTGCCATTCCTCACCGCAGAAGCAGCCTCGACAGCGGCACCGCCGGACATTGCCAGCCGGCGCCCGAACGTGCAAACGTTTTTGGCTGCGTACGCCGGCACGCCGCCAAACATTGATGGCGACATCAGCGACTGGCCTGAACTCTCCGGGCAGATAACGGCTGTGATTTACAAACCGGAGAATTGGAGCGGCAGCGCTGATCTGAGCGCAACATTTGCGGCTGCATGGGACAGCAACAATTTGTATCTGGCGCTGAATGTGACGGATGATGCGCATGTGCAAACCGAACAGGGACGCGACTTGTTCAAGGGTGACGGCGTGGAAGTTTTACTGGATGCCAATCTGGTGATTGATGCGGACTTTCCTTATCCGAACTTCGATGATTATCAGATTGGCCTTTCACCGGGCACATTGCAGGCCAACGCGCCGTTCGCACAGGCATACCGCTGGTATCCATTGGAGCAAGCGGCCAGCCTGCCCGAGGTGATGGTTGTGGCGCGCCCCACCGCCAATGGTTACCAGCTGGAAGCCGGAATTCCATGGAGCGCGCTGGGAGTCGCAATTGCAGACAACCGAATGCTTGGCTTTGCACTTTCTGTGTCTGATAATGACACACCAAATACAGCCGACCAGCAGACGTTGCTTTCCAGCACGCCGGGCCGCGATCTCGGCAATCCAACCACATGGGATTTACTGCAGCTAACCGATTGAGGCCAATTTGCTGGAGCATGGGCTGAATGCTAAAATCGCTAGGCAATTAGGCGACGTGCAGCAATGCGGTCGCCGTTTTTTTTGCACCCCGACGCAATCGAATGCAAATGCCCTCACGAATACATCCGTTTGCGATTTCTGCGCTAAGCGCACTCATAGTTTTCGCGGGCGGCGGCGGCCTCATTTGTTGCGGCGGTCGCATTTGCACGCCAGACTTACCCACCGCCTGCAGTTTCAGTGCCGGCGCCAGCCGTCGTCATTGAAAACAATTTCGGGCTGCGCATAGAACCGCTCGGCAATGCCGGTTTGGATTTCAAATTTAGCATTCGCGAGCTCTCAGCCACTGCATTCACCCAGCAAGCAGCCAATGGAAAGCTGCCAGAGTTCAGCGCGGCCGCCGGGCAGATCTTCCAGATTGAAACAACCGGCGCGCTGCCTGCCCGCGTTGCGCTAAGCGTCCCGTTGCCACCGGCGGCCGCAGACCCGGAACTCTTGGAACTGCTTGCGTGGGACGGAACCACATGGCGCTTTGTCCCATCGCTGCTGAGTACTGATGAATTGCAAGCCGAGATGGCCGGCGTGCCACGCGCGGTTGCAATCGTGCGCGGCATGCCGGCACCGCCAATTGTGGGAGGAGTGCTGGAAGCTGACGAAACCTTTACCGCATCAAGCGCTGCTCTGGAAGTGGTGTTTCCTGCCGGCCTGGTTTTACAAAAAGATGGAAGCCTGCTGGGCACATTGGCAGACGGCATCACACCGGCAGCCGGCCAGAGCGTGATGCCGGTAGTGCGCGCGCCGGAGCCCGACGGCACCAGCATTGTGGCGGCCATGCTTGCCAGCCCGGCTGCGCGCCAACAGAATTTAAGCGGCTTGCGGGAACTGGCCGCCAAAAGCTCCCACCACGGTGTGGTACTGGACTATGGCTTACTGCAGCCCGCAATGCGCACGGAGTGGTCCGCCTTCATTCGCGAACTCGCCACACTGCTGCACGCGCAGCAAAAGC
>CANNEJ010000091.1 GCA_947503585.1 Anaerolineales bacterium
GTCTGCCGTGGCCTCGGCGGAGTTCATCACCTCTGCACTGCTCACTACAACTCCATGCTTGCCAAGCCGCGCCACGTACTGGTCAATCGTCAAGCCGGCATTATTGGTGGCCAGCACAAACGCGCGTCGGGTTGACCGCAGCGCTGCAAAAAACGGCACCAAGCCCGGCAGCGGCGTCTGGCCTTCCCATAGCACGCCATCCATATCGATGATTAAATTTCGCCAGCGGGAAAAATCCATTCTCTGCCTGCCTCTCTAAATCAAATGGGGCCGCCCCCCGAGCCGCCCCATCAGCGCGAAACCGTTGCCAGCCGCTGCGCTTACTTCTCGGGCGCGCTCCCGTTCTTCTTTGCATCCTCACCGCCCAAGGTGGAGTGGCTGAGCGTCTGATCAATCAATCCGTACTTTATCGCCATGTCCGCGTCCATCCACATATCCCGGTCTGTGTCGCGCTCAATTACTTCCAATGACTGTCCGGTGTGATGGCCCAAGATGCCGTTGAGCTTCGCACGCAATCGCAAAATTTCGCGCGCCTGAATTTCAATATCAGAGGCCTGGCCCTGCGCGCCGCCCAAGGGCTGATGCAGATGGATGGTTGCATTGGGCAGCGCATAGCGCAATCCTTTGCGGCCGGCGGTGAGCAGTACCGTGCCAAAGGACGCCGTGACGCCGACTGCATAAGTGGCAATCGGTGCGCGCACCATTTGCATTGTGTCGTACACGGCCAGCCCGGCGTAAATTCCGCCGCCGGGGCTGTTGATGTACATGTTGATCTGCTTTTCCGGATCCTGTTGGTCTAGAAACAAGAGCTGGGCCACAATCAGATTTGCAACCTGATCATTTATGCCGGAGCCCACAAACAAAATCCGCTCCTTGAGCAGCAGCGAATAAATATCGTACGCACGCTCGCCCCGACCGGTTGTCTCAATCACCATCGGTATCAAATAGTCACTCATTGATTTTTCTCCTGCTATACAGTGGTTGGGCTGAGTTTACCCAGCATCAGGCGCGCCGCCCACGGGCGCCGCTGTGCCGGCAGCGTGCACAGTTTCCCCCGCAGCCAGCCGCGGCTCGCCCTTGGCAATCGAGACCAAGAGCTCAAGCGCCTGCTCACCCAGCAGGTCGCGCTCGATGCGCATGCGACCACGTTCACTGCCCAAAATCGGGCGCACGCGCGCCGCAGATTCGCCGTAGCCAATCGCCATGCGCTCAATGCGCGCATCAATACCAGCCGGATCTACGGCAAGGTTTTCGGTCTTCACCACCTGCCCGAGCAGCAGCGAACGCCGCAGCCGTTCGTTTGCTTCCGGCTCAAGTTCCTTCATAAAATCAGCGGGCTCTTTTTTGAGGGTCTTGAGATAGTCCGGCAGCGTGATGCCCATCGAGCGCAGGTAGCTGTCGCGTGATTTGGCAAGATCTTCCACTTCTTCGCGCAGCATGGCGGGCGGGAACTGCACGCTGGCCCCGGCCAGCACGGCATCCAACACCTGCCGTTGATATGCGTTAGCGCCTTCCGCTTCTGCCTGGCGTTGCAGCTCTGTGCGCAGCGCCACGCGCAAATCCAAGAGAGTCTCATATTTGGCATCCACCAGCACCGCAAAATCATTGTCGAGTGCGGGCAGCGTGCGGCTCTTGATACCGCGGCATGTCACTTCGCATTTCACATTTTTGCCGCGCAAGCCTTCATCCGAATAATCGGCGGGAAACGCCAGCTCAAAAGTGCGCGTCTCGCCGGCGCTAATGCCCACCACTTCGTTTGCAAAACCCGGCATGGGGTAATTCCCGGTTGTCTCCAGCAGCACCTGTTGATCCGTGTTGTTAAAGAGCTGCGCCTCGCCTTCCGGCGGAGCGTCCGCCAGCACCCCGGAAAAATCAAGCGTCGCAACATTATTCAGTTCAGCCGGCCGCTCCACCGGCTCCAGCAAAGCATGGCCGGCGCGCAAGCGTTCCAGCGCAGCATTCAATGCCTCATCTTGCACTTGCGCCGCCTCAAACTGTACGCGCACCGCCCGATAAGCGCCAAGCTCCACCTGCGGCAGCAGTGGCACCACAAAGGTGAACTTCAGTGGATCGTGTGCAATCTCCACCAACTCACCTGTCGCCGACGGCTCCACATGGGTCAGCTCGAGCGCTTCTTTGTAAATCTCGCTGCCCAAGCTATCCACCGCTTGCTCGGTAACAGCTGCTTCGCCAACTTGATTGACAACAACCGCGTAGGGCGCTTTGCCCTTGCGGAAGCCGGGAATATTGAGGCGACCGGACAACTTGCGGGCGGCTGCCTGCTTGGCGCGCTGCAGGCGCTCCGCATCAACTTCCACAGTCAGCTTCAGCTGGCATGGCTCAATTGCTTGGGTATCAATATTCATTCAGCAGGTTCTCTGGCAGCCGCGCAGGCACTTCGATGCCCACACGCAAGCCTGGGTTCTAGGGGTTAATTTAGGGCGGAGAAATGGCGCTGTTACACCGCAAAGGCGCTGCAACAGCGGGCGAAACTTTTTTGACCCTGGGTAATGGGGAAGACGGGATTTGAACCCGTACGGGTATTACCCACGTGATCCTAAGTCACGCTCGTCTGCCAATTCCGACACTCCCCCATGCCGCGCAAGTATAGCATTCACGGTTGCGCGAGCCTGCGCCACATGCGCGCGATCATGCTCGACGGCAATGGCGGCCAGCTCGCATAAGCGCGTGGGCCCGAAGACGGTGTGGCGCGCGGGGCGCTGCCATTCGGTGGCGGGCAGTGCCTGCAGGCGCGCAACCATCGCCTGCCGCGCCGCCATGTAAACAAGCATAGTTTCAACCGGGTCTGAGGCATTGTAAGCGCGGTCCACCACCCACTGATTCGTGTCACCGCGCACGATAAATGGATTTTGCTCGGCCAGCACCTGCGCTTGCTGCGGCAGTACAACCTCAATTTCGGTGTCGCGCAAGTGGCACAGAATTTCCAGCGGTGACCACTCCTGCGGGTCGCCGCGTTCAGACCATTGCGCCTCAGGCAGCACGCAGAGCGCAGCTTGCAGCGCAGCCGGGGTTGCGCGCAGGCAGGGCAGCAGCGCAGGCGGATCAAGTTTTTCCGGTACAACAGCATCCAGCCTTCCGGCTTCACGAACCCATACAAAAAAGTCCGCGAGGCTGCCCTGGCCGGCCGGCGCCAGCCCGCCTTGCGGCAGCAGCTGGCCGGGCGGCGCAACCCAGTACGCCGTGGCACCCAGCTGCAGCGCCGGCGCAATGTCCAGCGCATAGTCATTGCCAATCACCATCACCTCTGCCGGGCGCCGCCCGAGTACCGCAAGCACCTCTGCCCAATACTCGGCGGTTGGCTTGGCAAAGTGGGCGCACTCGTAAGAGGTGACAAGGCGATAGGAGAACTCAGCCTCGCCCACGCCGGCCCATTCGAGGCGCTGTGAAACCGCAGTGTGCGGAAAGAGCGGGTTAGTGGCGATGGCCACTTCCAAGCCGGCTTGCTGTGCCCACTGCATCACAGTGCGCGCTAAAGGCAGCGGGCGGCTGTGCGTGCGCAATGCGGGGAAGCTCTGGCTGTAGAAGCGGCGCAGCTCAGCGTCCTGCTCCGCCTCGCTGGTGCCCAGCTCGGCATAGAAGCGCTCGCCGAAAACTGTTTTCAGGCTGCGCGCCGCATCCAGGTTTTGCGTCATCGCATGCACCCCGGACATCAATGCGCGGCCAAAGCGCTCCGGCGCAAAACGCGGCTCCATGTGCAGCGCCAGCCGCTGGGTATACGCACGCACAAACTCATTTTCATCAAGGTCCAGCAGCGTGCCGTCCAGATCAAACAGCAGAGTCTTAATCATTTAACAAAGTACGCGGAATCAATTGAATGCATCCAGGGCTGGATTTTTAGGCTCTTGAATTTTTTGGTTTGTGCAATCCAGCGCCGCCCGCCACGCGCCTGCTGGGCGCAAAATCGTGGCCGGAGAAATCGGGATTGCGGATTACACGCGCGTCAGATAGTCGCCGGTGCGCGTGTCAACCCTGATGGTATCGCCGGAACTCACAAATGCCGGCACCTGTACTTGCAGGCCTGTTGCGGTTTTGACGGCTTTGGTTACGCCCGTGGCTGTATCGCCGCGCACCGCCATTTCTGCCTCTACCACCAGCATATCCACGGTTACCGGCAGTTCAACCCCCAGCGCCTCACCCTCAAACTCGGTCAGATCCACCAACAGATTCTCCAGCAGATAAGGCAGCGCGTCTCCCAATACCTTTCCGTTCAAAACGGGCTGCTCAAAGGTGTCCACGTCCATAAAGTAATACAAATCACCCTCGCGATATAGATACTGCACCTTGCGGTTGTCGAGGCGTACATTCTGCACGCGGTCACCGGAGGTGAAAGTGCGCTCCAAGGTGCTGCCCGTGCGCAGATTGCGGATTTTGACGCGAATGGTGGCATTGCCGCGGCCGGGCTTGTTATGGGCGTATTCAAGCACGCGGTACAAACCACCGTCAAATATGAAGGTAACACCTTTGCGCAAATCATTAACATCAATCATATGCTGGTTATCCTATTCATAATTATATCCGCGCGAGCTGGCCGCAAAACTAAAATGCGCTACGGAACTTGGATGATGTACCGGTCATCTGCAAGCGCCAACCCGGCCGCATCCGCGGCGGGCAGCCGCGCACCACTCGCCGGATCAAACAGGCCAACCGCAATTTGGATACAGCCGTTGTCCGCCGAATTTGCCAGCTGAATTTGCCGCACGTCGCGCACCGCCTCGCCCGCCCGCCACAACCACAACGGAAACATGCGCGCTAGCGGAGCGCCGTCGGCCTGCCCCAGCATCGTGCCGCTGCAATCCAAACCATGCACAAATATTTCGGCTGTCGATGACTCTTGCGCCTGCCACACCAGCTCCAGATTGAGCGTGCTGCCTGTGCGCGCAGCCTGCGCAGTAAGCAGGCGCAGATTGCCGCCGCCAAACTCGGCCAGCGGCGCATTAGCTGGCGCAGTCTTTAGCACCTGCCCGGCCTCAATTACTTGCAGCGGGCCGTCGCCATACAGCATCAGCCACACGCCATCATACTGGCGCATGCGCTCCGCCATCGGCTCCCAAAATAGCACATCACCCCATACATCGTAGTAGTGATGTTGCGGCTCCGTTGCCACCAGCGGAAAGTTGACGCCCTCAAGCTGCACCGGCATGCCGCTGTTAAGCGCCATCAAATCAGCGGGCGAGTGATACTCGGGCAGCACCACGACACCGTCGTGCACAATCGGGTACACCTGCTTGTCCAGCGCCAGCCACCGCACGGGATTCACCAGCAGCTGGCGCGCGTCCGGCGCCGCGCGCACCACCTGCACCAATTGCGCTAGCGGCGCAAGTGCGCGCACATGCAGCTGCACACGCGACCAGATGTACTGCACCGGCGTGAGCAGCAGCAGCGCGAGCAACGCCAGCGCCGCACTGCGCGGCCACGCCATGCGCTGCGCCAAAGCACAGAGCGCCAGCGCCCACAACAACACAGCACCCACCGCTGGAAACACCAGCAAGCGCGGGCTCACCACCACATACAGCTCCGGCAGCGTGAGGATGGATGGCAGCGCGGCCGCAGCCGAAAATCCGCCAGCTGCCAGCGCAGCGCGCAGCGTGCCCGCGCGCGCGCACAGCCAGCCCGCCAGCAGCAGCGCCATAACGCCAACAATGCTCACCAGCAGCTTCTCGTCCCAGCCGCTCCATGCTTTCAAGGGCAGCACAACCGGCTGCAACGGATAAGTGAGCCCCTGCAAAAAGAAAATTGAATTGCGCAGCAGCTCACCCGCGGGCCGCAGCGGGAGCGTGTTTTCGGCGCGCATCTTTGGCACCGCCAACCACAGCACGGGGAACAGTGCGTTGGCTGCGATGCCCGCCAACAAAGCCGGGTCTGCGCGCTGCAGCCAGCGTCGGCCGCTGCGCGCTGCATCGGGCGCCATCTGCCAGCCCAGCAAGCACAGCAATGCCAGCCCCACGGCCACGCCGGACTCGTGCGCAAAAGGCGCGAGCCCGACGCACAGTACAGCCGCAACAGCCCACAGCCGGCGCGCAGTCTTGCGGTACTCCAGCAACGCAAGTGCACCCAGCAGCGCCAGCAGTGTTACGAGTAAATGGAAAAGCGACGCGACAAGCGGCACCACCAACGCCGCAAACGGCGATGCCGTCAGCAATGCCGCCGCAACCAACGCAACCCAGGCACGGTGACTGCCCGCATGCGCGGCCGCGCCCGGCCAGCGCATTGCCAGCGCGCCCACCAGCCAGCCGCAGCCAGCCAGAGCAAAGATATTTAACGCATGCAGCGCCACTGCGTGCGGCGTGCCGCTGATGCGCTGCGCCAGCCACCAAACGCTAAACCCAAGCGGGCGGTAGTACGCAAAACCGGCAGCGCTGGTCCAGAGTTCTCCGAAGCCCTTGCCGGCGAGAAAACTAAAATTGCCTACGTCATCCCAAAAGAATGGCAGTTGCCGCGCGGGC
>CANNEJ010000092.1 GCA_947503585.1 Anaerolineales bacterium
CCAGCATCTCGCCGCGCCGGTCATCCTGAAAGTCGAGGTCAATATCGGGCATGTCGCCGCGGTTGGTGTTGAGAAAGCGCTCGAACACCAACGCGTGGCGCAGCGGCTCCACCAGCGTGATGTCGCACAGGTATGCCACCAGTGAGCCGGCTGCCGATCCGCGCGCGTTAAACCAGATGCCGCGCTGCGCCGCGTAGGTGCACAAGTCTTGCACCAGCAGAAAGTAGCCGGCGAAGCCCATGCTCTTAATGGTGTGCAGCTCCTGCTCCAGCCGCGCGTGCAGCGCCGTGGCATCCGCCGGCTGCGGATATTTGCGCGGCAGCGCCTGCAGGCACAGCTGGCGCAAGTAGCCATCCTCTGTCTGGCCGGCGGGCACAGGAAAGTCCGGCAGGTGATAGCCGCTGGAATCCAGGTTCACATTGCAGCGCTCGGAGATCTCCACCGTATTGGAAAGCGCGCCGGGCACATGCCCAAACAGCAGTTCCATTTCCTGCGCCGAGCGCAGGTGGTAGCCGTCACCGGTCATGCGCATGCGGCGGGTGTCCGTCAGCAGTGCGTTGGTCTGGATGCACAGCAGCACATCCTGCAGCACAGCGTCCTCCACCCGTGCGTAATGCACATCCGCGGTCGCCACAAACTTGGCGTTGTAGTGGCGCCCCAACTCCAGCAGCTGTTTGTTGAGGCCGGTCAGCTGCGGCAGCGCGTGGTCCTGCAGCTCGAAGTAAAAGCGATCCGGCCCGAACAGCTGGTAATAAAAATCGAGGCGTGCGCGCGCGCGTTCCTCGTTGCCGGCCAGCAGCGCCACCGGCACTTCGCCCTGCATGCAGCCGGTGGTGCAAATCAGGCCGGCGGCATGCTGCGCCAGCAGCGCGGTGTCGATGCGCGGCCGGTAGTAGTAGCCCTGCAGCTGCGCAGCCGTCGCCAGCTTTACCAGGTTGTGGTAACCGGTCTCGTTCTCGGCCAGCAGCAAAATGTGATTGCGGCGCGAATCGATTTTGGGGTCGCGGTCCTGCATGCCGCGCACGGCCAGGTAGGCCTCCATGCCCAGCACCGGCCGGACGCCTGCGCCCTTGCACACTTTATAAAAATCAAGCACGCCGTACATGGTGCCGTGGTCGGTAAGCGCCAGCGCCGGCATCTGCAGCTCCACTGCGCGCTTCACCAGCTGCGCCGGGCTGCTCAGCCCGTCCAGCAGCGAGTAAGCCGAGTGTGTATGCAGGTGTACAAAACTCATGGGGTTGGGGGCGCTTGTGCCGGCAGGCTGCGGCGGTGCGCGCGGCCGCGGATTTGCGAACCAAATGCGGCGCAGGCCGGCCGCCAGCGCGCGCGCATTATATCAGCGCATGCGCTGCCCGGCGCAGCGCGCAGGGCTGCCCGTGCCGGCGCGGCTTAGGGCGCGGCAGCTGCCGGCACCCCGGCAGCAAGCAACGGGTGGGCCGCAGCCAGCAGCACAGCAGTAATTGTCTTGCCGTCCTCAATCTCGCCGCGTTTAATCATCAGCAGCAGTTCAGCCAGTGGCACGCGCTCGATGCTGAGTTCTTCATCTTCATCAGCAGGCAGGGCGGAAGCGGTGAGGCCGGTGGCAAGGTAGGCATGCAGCAGCTCGCTGGTATAGCCGGGCGCCACATAAAATTTTCCGAGCAGGGTTAGTTGGGCAGCCCGCATGCCCACTTCTTCTTGCAGTTCGCGGGCGGCGGTTTCGTGCGGCTGCTCGCCGGCCTCGCAAGTGCCGGCTGGCACTTCCAACAGCGGCGCGCCAACCGCGGCGCGAAATTGGCGCACGAGCAGCACGCCACCCTGGGCGTCAACCGCCACCATCGCCACACCGCCGGGATGGTCGAGCACTTCCCAAATGCCCTGCCGGCCGCTGCGCAAGCGCGCAGTTACGGTGCGCAGGTTAAACGCGCGCCCGCGATAGGTGATCTCAGAGGCGGGTGCGGCAGCCACGGGCTGCGGTGCTACTTGGGGATGCGCAGCACGTCACCCGGAGCAAGCGTGTCCGGATTGGTTATGTTGTTCAGCGTGGCAAGCGCTGCCGTGGTAGTGTTGTTGCGCAGCGCAATCGCAAACAAAGTATCTCCCGCCTGCACGGTGTAGACGGTGGTGTTGGTGGGCGCAATCACTACCTGCCCCGCCGCCGGGATGGTGATCACCTGGCCGGGCACAAGTGAGTCCTTGTCCATGCCGGGGTTGCCCGCCAGCAGCTCTTCCACGCTGATGCCATAGGCGCGCGCAATTTTATAAACCCAGTCACCGGCTTGGACTGTGTACTGGACGGCAGTGGCCGGCCGCACGGCAGTTGCGGCCGGAGCGGCGGTGGCTTGGGGCACGGCTGTTGCAGCCGGCGCAACGGTTGCGGCGGGGGCCGCACCGGATTGCGGAATAGCGGTGGCAGCAGGCGCCACCGTTGCCGTGGGGCCCGCTGCCGCCACGGCAGCCTGCGCCGTCATTGTTTGTACTACCTGGTCTACGAGTGCAGTCTGCGTGATGGCCGCCGGTTCAAGCGCCGGAGCCACGGGCACTGCGGTCGCCGGTGGCACGGTAGGCACCTCCGGCTGCGGTGTACTGCTGGCTTCCGTGACTGCCGCACCCGTGCGCGCTGCCGCAGTTTGCGTCAGGCCGCTGTCAAGCAGCGCCTGCATGGTGGCGTTCTGCGCCGCCAGTTCTGCATCTACTGCCGCTGCTTCATCCACGGCGGGCGCCGTTTCTTCCGGCAGCACGGCATCTGTGGCAGAGCGCGTGCAGCCCGCCACAGCAAGCGTGCCGGCCAAAAGCAGCGCTGAATAAAATACTTGGGGCTTCATGGGGCTTCTCCCGCGGCGGGCAATTGTCCGCCGCCTAGCGATGCTGATTATGCCACAAACATGGCAGAAATCACTCGCTGTCCGGGCCAAGTGTGCCCGGCTGGTCGATGCGCATAATTTCACCGCGGTGGTTTACAACGATGCGAAAACCGAGCATGCCGAGCCATTGGCGCGCTGCGGGCGGCAGCCCCGCGGCCAGCAACTGCTCAAAATGCTGGTCAAGGTTGCGCAAGGACGAGTCCACCATCGCCTTTGTAAAAAGATCGTCCTTGCCCAGCAACTGCAGCGTGCTGCTGCCCACCAAATCCTTGTGCTGCAGAATCTGCTCGCGCAAGGCGCCCAGCACGGCGCGGTCAATGCTGGCACTGGGCACGTGCCAGTTGAAGCCATCCTCTGCGATTACATACTGCGGCTCGGTGCCCACGTGCGCGGTGCCCGCGGGGAAGCCATCCACGCTAAATACGAGGCCCGCAAACAATGCCTGCACAGCCATGCATCCGCCGGCTGCGATCAGATGCGTCGCAGCGGCGGCAACTCGGTGGGCAGGCCAAGCACCTTATGGCTGCGCCGCAATTCTTCGGCAGTCACTCCACCGGGCAGGCGGGCGCCAACCAATGAGCGCGCGCTCAGCAGCTGGCTCGTCGATATGTGCGCCATCAAAAGGTCGGCTCCCCGCAAGTCCGCGCCAACCAAATAGGCGCCCTCAAGGCGTGCATAGCGCAGCTTCACATCGCGCAGGTCACAATTTGTCAGGATTGCACCGCGCAAATCTGCGCCAGTAAGGTTGCTGCCGCGCAGGCTCGCATCGGTCAAATCAACTTTGGACATTTTGGCGCGGCTTAAGTTCACATCGATTAGATCCACCCCGCGCATATTCTCGTTAACGGAAGCTACGCTGGTCAGATGGCGCACCACACGCAGTTTCTCGCTCAAAACTGTACCTTCATTAATTATCGCGTAGCGCAAGTTGATATTCGCCATATTGGCGCCACTAAAGTCCGTATTGAGCAGGCTGGCACCTTCCAAAGTGGCGCCGGTCAGATCCGCATCTTTTAGAGAAGCACCTCGCAAGATGGCGCCGGCAAAATTTGCGTTCCGTAGATTTGCGCCTTCCATGTGGGCAGCAACCATGCGGGCCTTGCCCAGGTTTGCATCCGCTAAATCAGCATCCACAAACAGCGCCTGTGTCAGGTCGGCTGCCTGAAAGTTGGCCCCTGCCAAAACTGCACCGCGAAAATTGGCCTGCGGCAGGGCTGCGTCGCTCAAGTCTGCCCGCGTCAGGTTGCACGAATTAAATTGCGCCTTGCCCAAGCGCGCGTTGCGCAAGGTGCTGTCTGTCAAATTAGATCCGCCAAACAAAATGCTTTCAAGATTTGCACCGTCGAAATTGCACTCTGTAAGGTCCACACCTTGCAAATTAATATCAATGCCTTCCGCCCCGGCGGCAACGGTCTGATGAACCTTGCATACCAAGCGGTGCTTTTCTGCAAGCAGGCGCGTAGTGCTCCAGTCACTGATGTTCATGCGCGTCCAGCGCAGATCGGTGCCGGAAAAAACACTGCCCAGCACAAGTGCATTCAGCAGGTTGGCGTGGCTTAGATTCGCATCCGTGAAGTCGGTTTCAGTAAGGTCTGCATCCGCTAAATTTGCGTGCACCAAGTTGGCGCGCTGCAACCCGGCTTTGCGCAGCACCGCAGAATTAAGTAGCGCGTGCTCAAAGCTGGCGCCGGCAGCCCGCACTTGGTCCAGGTTGCAGTTCTGCAGCCCGGCGCGCAGCAGGCTTGCGGCGGTCAGATCTGCGCCGTACAGGCTGGCACCGCCAAGCTTGGCGTCCGTCAAATTGGCATGGGACAGGTTGACATTATTCAGCATGGCGTTGGACAGGTCAGCACCGGCCAGATTGCAGTGCGACAGGTCTGCGCCGCGCAGGTCTGCGCTGCTCAGCGTGGCGCCATGCAGGTCTTCACCGGCAAAGTTCACGCCCGGCAGGCTGGCAGTTTGCTCCAGCGTGTGGCCGCGTGCGCTGCGCACAGCATCCGGCTGCGCGCTCATTGCAACGCCTGCTGTTTAAACACGCGCTCTCGCAGCGGGCAGGCTGGCCAGCCGGCTGTCCAAAGCAGCCCGCACAGCCGCTGCAGTCGCCGGCAACTGCAGTGGCGGGTTGGCGTAGTCACTGGTGACCAGCGGCAGGCTGCCCGCGTGATAGCCGGATTTGAAGCCGCTGAACTTGAGGCCGTGCGCAGTGCTGATGACCACCACGCGCGCACCGGGCTGGATGGTATTGTTCTGGCGCAGCTTACAAAGCGCCGCCAGCGCCACAGCGGTATGCGGGCAGGCATACATGCCGGTTTTATCGGCAAGTGCAGCCGCTGTCGCGAGCTCCTGCTCGCTGGCCTGCTCCACCAGGCCGTCCGTTTGCCGAATGGCTTGCACCGCCTTGGCGTAGCTGACGGGGGCACCAATGCGGATGGCCGAGGCCTGCGTGGCTTCCGCCTGCATAGCAACTGGCGCCGAAAAATTATTGCAGAAGCTCTGGTAAAACGGATTGGCGCGGCTGGCCTGGGCAGCCACAAGCCGCGGCAAGCGCGTGATTATTCCGAGGTCTTGAAGCAGTTTTAGGCCCTTGTAGAGCGCGCTAATGTTGCCCAGGTTGCCCGCCGGAATGATGATCCAGTCCGGCACCGTCCAGTCAAACTGGCGCCAAATCTCCACGCCCACAGTCTTCTGGCCCTCGATGCGCAGGCTGTTCATGGAGTTGGCCAGATAGATGCTGTTGTCCTGCGTCACCTCGCGCACCACCCGCATGCAGCCGTCAAAGTCTGTGTCCAGCGCCAGCACGTGCGCGCCGTGCGCCAGCGGCTGCACCAGCTGCGCATCGCTCACCTTGTCGCGCGGCAGGAACACAACCGCCGGAATGCCGGCTGCGGCTGCGTATGCGGCAAGTGCCGCGCTGGTATCACCGGTGCTGGCACACGCCACGGCGCGCAGCGGGCTGCCGTCCGCAATCATCTGCTTCACCACGCTCACGAGCACCGTCATGCCCAGGTCTTTGAAGCTGCCGGTGTGGCTGTTGCCGCACAGCTTTACCCACAGGTCATCCAGCCCGATGCTTTTGCCAAAGCGATCCGCCCAAAAGAGATTGGAGTTGCCTTCGTACATACTCACAACATTTTCCGCGCGCAGCTCCGGCGCCACCCACTCCTTCATGCTCCACACGCCGCCGCCATACGGCCAGCGCGTGGTGGCGGTCCGGCTGTCCAGCAGCTTGCGCCACTGCGCCGGCGCATGCCGCAGTAGTGCGTCCACATCATGGTGCACCTCCAGCAAGCCGCCACAGTGCGGGCAGAGATACACAATCGAATCAACCGGGTAGCTGCCGCCGCAGCCGTTGAAGCAGCGCAGGTGGGAGCGGAAGCTGCCCGCCAGGGTGGCGGCCGGCCCGTCGGCCTGCAGCACTTCGTTTACTTCAACTGCCACGCGGGTTCCACATCAGCACCGCTGTTGCGCGACAGATTTGTTTGCGAGCTGCCATTCGCCAGCATGCTGTAGATTTCTGCGTTGCCATCCCGGCTGCTCACATACAAAAGCTGCGAGCCGTCCGGCGACCAGC
>CANNEJ010000093.1 GCA_947503585.1 Anaerolineales bacterium
CACTATGCGCAGCATGAGCTGACGGCGCAGCTTTCCGGCGCCGTGGGCAATTACACGGTGCTGCCGCCGCGCGTGGAAGCGCTGCTGGCCGCGGAACTGAGCTTGCCGGTGGAGCCGGTGAGCACGCAAGTTATTCCGCGTGACCGGCTGGCAAAGCTGGTTGGCATCAATGCACTTTATGCGGGCGGGCTGGAACGGCTGGTAACAGAGATCCGGCTGCTGCAGCGCTCAGAGGTGGGCGAGATGGCCGAGGGCTTTGGCGCCGGGCAGCGCGGCTCGTCCACCATGCCGCACAAGCGCAACCCGGTGGCCAGCGAGAACCTGACCGGCATCAGCCGCGTGCTGCGCTCGCATGTGGAGATTGCGCTGCAAAATATTGTGCTGTGGCACGAGCGCGACATCTCGCACTCGGCCGCTGAGCGTTTGTATCTTCCCGATAATCTGGGGTTGGTGGTGTACAGTTTGCGCCGCCTGCAGCAGTTGCTGGCCGGCCTGCACATCGACCGGGATGCCATGCGCGCGCGGGTTACGGCTGCGCCCGGCGTGCAATCGAGCTACTACTTGCACCAGCTGCTGCAGCGCACAACTGCCAGCCGCGAGGAACTGTACGCGCGCATTCAGGCGCTTGCGTTTGCGGCGGGCACGGACGGCGGAGATTTGGGCGCCCAGCTGGAGCTGGAATTCAAAGTGCAACTGCCGCGTTTGGGCTATGCGGAAATGCTGGCGCACTATCAAACCCAATATGAAGCGGTGAAACTGCGTGTGCAGCCCCCCGCTGCGGAGCAAGAACAATGAAACAGGCCATTACCTATGACGACGTGCTGCTGGTGCCATCGTACAACCACTACGAATCGCGCAAGCTGGTCGATACGAGTGTGACCGATCGCAGCGGCAAGCTAAGCATGCGGCTGCCGGTGCTGACTGCCAATATGGATACAGTCACCGAGCATGCCATGGCCAACTTTATCGGCGAGCGCGGCGGCATGGGCGTGCTGCACCGCTTCATGCCAATTGAACGCAACGTGGCCGAGTACCGCCTGTGCCGCTTTCCGACGGCCGTCTCCGTGGGCTGTGCGCGCGTGGATGTGGAGCGGGCGGCCGCGCTGCTGGGGGCGGGTGCGCAATACTTTTGCATTGATGTGGCGCATGCGCATGCCAAGTATGTGGGGCGCACACTAAAGACCATGCGCGAGCTGGTGGGCGAGAACGCCTGCATCATCGCCGGCAATGTGGCCACCTATGCCGGCGCTGACTATCTGGCTTCCTGCGGCGCCGATGTGATCAAGGTGGGCATTGGCGGCGGAGCGGTGTGCACGACGCGCATCAAGACCGGCTTTGGCGTTCCCAATCTCACTGCCATACAAGAGTGTGCCCGCGTGGACCGTTCGCTAATTGCCGATGGCGGCATTCGCACGGCGGGGGATATTGTGAAGGCGCTTGCCTTTGGCGCGGACTTTGTGATGGTGGGCAGCATGCTGGCGGGCACCCGCGTTACGCCCGGTGCGGTTCTCAACCGCACGGTGAATGGCGCCGAGCAAAAGTTCAAGTCCTATCGGGGCATGGCCAGTGCAGAAGTGCAGGAGGACTTTCACGGCGGCATGGCAGACTGGAAAACGGCCGAGGGCGTGGCGATGGAAGTGCCGTATCGGGATGATGAAGAGGCAATTGTGGCCGACATTGTGGGCGGGCTGCGCTCCGGCATGACATACGGCGGCGCGGCAACCGTGCGCGAACTGCAACGCAAGCTGGATTGGGTGCTGGTGACCGGTGCCGGTCGCACCGAAAGTTTGCCGCACCGGCTGCTGTGATGGGGCGGGCCTGGGTCGGGTGTTAGGTACTGCGCCCTGTTAATGATCGGGGCGCGCAGCCGGATTTCAAGTGACTGAAGCTAAGCCGCCTGCGGGTGCGGAGCGCGCCGCGGCCCTGGGCTTGTTGCGCGGTGTGCGACCGGCCGGCCTGCCGTGTTTTAGCGGCCTGTGCAGCGTTAGCGCAGCCGGGCTGGCGCACAGCGGCGCACGCTTCGGGTCAGTGCACGCCGATGCGAGCAAGCTGGCCGCGGCTGCTGCCACCAGCCTGCATGTGTTCGGGCTTGCTTCGGTGAGTGTGCCGCTGGACCTGTGCGTGGAAGCTGAGGCGCTCGGCGCGCAGGTGGACTTTTGTGCGGACGCTGAGCCGCCACAGTATCCGCGTGTACCGCAATTTCCGCTGGCGAAACTTTCCGACTTGCAAATTGACCCGCGCCCGGTGGCGGAGCTGGGGCGCGTGAATGTGGTCGCGCAGGCCATTCGCTTGCTGGTGCAAAGCGCGGGGCAGCAAGCGCTGGTTGGTGCGTGGGTGCCCGGCCCGTTTACGCTGGCGCTGTATCTGGTGGATGGCGAAGCATTGCTAAACCAAATTGTGGAAGAGCCCGTTGCTGTGAGCACAAGCTTGCTGCAGCTGGCGGATTTTATTGCGCGGGTGGCGCGGGTGTATCTGGATGCCGGTGCAGACTTTATTACCGTGCACGAGATGGGCGGCTCGCCGGGTTATGTGGGCCTGCGCACTTTTCGGCGCGTGGTGCAGGCGCCACTGCAGCAACTGCTGCAGGCGCTGCCGGCACCGCGCGTGCTGAGCATGTGCGGCAAGCTGGACGCGGCGCTGGGTTTGCTGGCGGGCCTTGCCGCTGAGGCCATCAACATAGACCACTTGACGGATGCGGCGGCGGCACGCGCCGCGCTCGCCCCGGGGCAGCTGCTGTTTGGCAACATTGATCCGGAAGGTGTGCTGGCGCATGGCACGCCCGCACAGGTGCGCACGGCGGTGTTGGCTGCCGCTGCGCATGTGGATGCAATCTGGCCCGGCTGTGATTTGGATTTGAGCGCGCCGGACGCCAACCTGCTGGCCATGGTGGCGGCGGCGCGCAGCGCGCGGTAGCCTGCAGCGCGGCAGCTGTTTTCAAATTAGCAGACGCGATTATTTATTGCGGGCTTGCCGGCCGCGCCCGCAATCGTGAAGTGCGGACTAGGCTCTAACTGAACGCTGCGCAGCTTACTGCTTGCGCAGCAGCGCGGCCGGTGAAACCTGCGAAAGCCGGCGCGCGGCCACCACCGCCACAACGGTGGCGGCGATAAACAAAAAAGCCACGGCGCCAATCACCAGCGGCGAGAAGTAGTACTGCGTGAATTCAAACAACTCGCGGTTGAGCACCAGCACCGTCACATGTGAGATCACCACGCCCAGCACAGCGGCAAAAGTAAGGCCGGTGAGCGACTCGCGCACAAACAACCCGAACAGCAGCGGCCGCGGCGCGCCCACCGCCGTGAATACCAGCATGTCATTGGTGCGCTCGCGCACGGCCGCGGCCAGCAGTGACACAATCATCAACAGCCCCAGCACAAAAGCCGGCACCGCGGCAGCCGCCACCGCCGCGCCCAGCAGCGTCACAACGCGCGTCACCAGCTCAATGATGTCCGCTGTGGGCAATGCAGAAACATTCGGGTAGCGCTCCACCAGCTTTGAGATCATGCCATTGATCTCAGCCGGCGGCAGGAAGCCATAGCCAAAAGCCGAGCGCGGAATGTCTGCAAGTACATCCGGCGAGTAGACGAGGAAGAAAAACGGCAGGCCGCTTGTTGACTGCAGAGTGCGCAGGCTGGTAACTTTGGCGGTCACCGGAAAGCCCTGCACTAAAAATGTGAGAGACGAGCCAAGGGCAATGTTTGCACGCTCGGCAAATTCGCGCTCCACAGAAATCTCGCCGCGGCCGCTGGCACCATGCCATGTGCCGGCAGTAATCTCTTCGCCTTCAATTAGGTCAGCGCGATAGGTCAGGTTGAACTCGCGCGTTAGTTCATCGTTCCTTCGCGCGCCTGATTCCCCGACTTTTACGCCATCGCGCTCTGCAAACCGCCCGCGCACCACCGGGAACATGCGCCAGCTGTCGCCCACCATGGCAGCCACGCCCTGCTCCTGGTCCGGCTGCACATCCAGCAGGTACAGGTTGGGCGCATCGGCCCGGAACTGGCCGCGCAGGTTGCCAAGCACATTGGCCTCCAGCAAGATGATGGTGGACACGGCGCCCACGGCAATTGCCAGCGAAGCCACGGCTGATGTGAACACCGGCCCTTGATGGTGCACGAAGGCGATGATGGCGCGCGTTTGAAAACTAAAGCCAGCGCGCTGCTTGTGCAGCACTTTCACCAGCGCGTGTGTGAGCAGGGCTATGCCGGCGAAGCTGCCGAGGATGACGGCGACTGCCGTGCCTGCCACGGCTGCGCTGCCGGTAAGCTGCCACACGCCGCCGCCAATTGCCACAAGCGAGAGCGCCAGGAAGGGCAGCTCATGCATGGCCGTGGAAGCCGCAGCGGACTGGGTGTAACCGCCCAGCAAAATTTTCGGCTCGGTGCGCGAGATGCGCACCAGAAAACCCAGCCCGGCCATCAGCGCCAGCGCCAGCGAAAACAGCGTCACCGCCGGAATGTTGGCAGTCAGTACATCCGGCTCCAGCGGACGCTCCAGCAGTTTAGAAACATAGGGCAGCGCAGCCGCTGCGCCCAGGTTGCCCAGCAGTGCGCCCGCCGCACCGCCCGCCAGCGCCACTGCGGCAATGATCACCGCGAAGATGACAGCCAGCGCGCGCCGCGCGATGCCCAGGGCGCGCATGATAGCTGCTGTGCGCGTGAGCGCTGCCAGCAGGTATGCCAGGTTTACGCGGATGTTCACCGCAGCCAGAAAGAGCGCCAGCACGATGACGGTGAAGAAGAAGCGCTGGCCGGCTTGGGTTGCGCGCAGCAAATTCTCCGGCCCGCGCGTGGCAACCGCCACCCGCGCGCCGTCAGCAACGAAGTGCTCCTCAATGCGCTCTGTAAGCCGCGCCTCGGCACTGCGGCTGAGGCCGGCCGGAAAGCGCAGCAGCAGTTTGTTGCTGACGCGGCTGTTCTCGCGCGTGATGCCGGTGCGCTGCCAGCCCGCCTCGGTGGCCAGCAGCGGCGGCCCGAGGCGGAAGCCGCTGCCCAGCTCATCCGGCTCGCGCATGATGATGTTTTCAACAATGAAGCTGCCATCGCCAACCATAATGCTGTCGCCGATAGCCGCTTGCAAACGGCGCGCCAGCAACTGGCTGGCAAAAATACCGCCGGCGGAAGGCAGCAGCGGTTGCGCCTGTTCCAGTTGCAATGCGCCATACAGCGGGTAGGCGTTGCCCGCAATTTTTGCGCTTGCCAGCGCGGTGGGATAGGTGCCATCTGCGCTTACCAGCGCCGTATTCAGGCTGCGCGTCATCACCAGCATCTCGGTGGTGCGCGCCAGCCGCACGCCGGCTGCCAGCGCTTCCAAAATCACGGGGTCCGTTTCAGCATCCACGCGCGTGGAGGATGAGATGGAAACATCGCCGCCAATCAGCACGTTGCTTTCGGCGCGCAGAAAGCGCTCGGCGCTTTGCACAATGCCCAGCACGGCTGCCAATGCAAACGCGCCCACGGCCAGCGAGAGGCCGGTAATCAGCAGCCGCGCTGCATTGCGGCGCAAGATGCGCGCAGCCAGCCGCAGAATCATTTGCCGGACTCCGCGGTCAGCACGCCGTTTTCCAGGCGCATGATGCGGTCGGCGTGGCGCGCAAACTCCGGGTCGTGCGTTACCAGCACCAGCGTCTTCTTGCGCTCGCGCACGCCCTGCAGCAGCATTTCGGTTATCTCGCCGCCGGTGTGGCGGTCAAGGTTGCCGGTGGGCTCGTCTGCAAACAGGATGGGCGTGTCTTGCGCCAGCGCGCGCGCAATTGCCACGCGCTGCTCCTCGCCGCCGGAAAGCTGGCCGGGCAGATGGTGCAGGCGGTGGCTGAGCCCCACCGCATGCAGCGCTTCCGCAGCCACGGCGTGCGCTGCACTGCCGCGGATCTCAAGCGGCAGCATCACATTCTCCAGCGCGGTGAACGCCGGCACCAGCTCGAAAGACTGGAACACAATTGCCAGCTGCCGGTTGCGCAGCTGCGCCAGCTCGCTTTCGGTTAGCGCGGTTGCATCGCGGCCGTTAAGCACCAGTTGGCCGGAGTCGGGCCGGTCCATGCAGGCCATTACGGACAGCAGCGTGGACTTGCCGGAGCCGGATGCCCCCACAATTGCCACCGAAGCGCCGGCAGCAACTTCCAAATTTACGCCGCGCAGCACATCCACAACCGTGGCGCCTTGGCGATATGATTTCATTATGTTTGACAGTTGGATCATAGGGGGCGAGTGTACCGTTTTGAATGGCGGCATGCCATGAGCTGCGGCTGGGGCGGTGCGCGCCAAGCCGGGTGCCGGCTGCTGATGCTTGCAGCCGCTGCTCTGCTCGGCGGCTGTGTGGACGCATCCGCAAGTGTGCCGCTCGCCGCGGCGCCGGCAGCAGTACAGCAGCCGGCTGCGGCG
>CANNEJ010000094.1 GCA_947503585.1 Anaerolineales bacterium
AAACTCCAGTTCCGGGATCGGCTCTGCACCCGCTCCGCACAAGCTTCGTCCACCTGAGCCCCGAGAAATACTAACCCCGGCCCGCCCCTTTACCACCACCCCATAGAGCCCGCACAGGCGGCGTTCTGCAAGTTTAATGATTTACAGCAACCATCACCTTATTCGCCCAACTCGGAGCAAAGACGGGTAAGGTGCCCAATCTGAATGCATAGACGCTTTTTGCTACCAACCACGCAAAATCCAGGATTAAGAATCATGTTCGGAACCAAGAGATCACCGTTCTGACAAATTCTAACTTCACACCTTAACCCTAATGACCTAATACTCGGATCACTTTAGGAGATATTTCCAGTTCAGTGCTTTCTCGGCGCCTAATTTGTCCCGGGACTATTGACTCAACAAATCAACCAAACGCAAGATATGATTACAAAGAACTATCGTGCGTCTTAAAGTCCGCGACTTGCACCACGACCACCGCCAGAACCCGCTGCCCTATTCCCACTCGAAAACAACTGACACGTCGGCCGAATTCACTTGGGTAGGTCAGTGTGGCAGAATTCTGTCGCCAATGATTCACGGGGAGCATATATGACCATCAAAATAGCTTTCATCGGCGCGGGCAGTGTCGGATTCACGCGGCGCCTGTTCCGCGACGTTCTCACCGTACCCGAATTGCAGGACACGCATTTTGCGTTCACCGACATCAGCAGACCCAATCTCGAGATGGTGACGCAGCTTTGCGACAAAGACATCGCTCAAAATCATCTGCCCGCGCGTATCACCGCGACAACCAACCGGCGCCGCGCTCTTCAAGGCGCCGATTACATCATCAACTGCACGCGCATCGGCGGGCTCGAAGCATTCGCCGGCGACATTGACATCCCGCTCAAGTACGGCGTCGACCAGTGCGTCGGCGATACGTTGTGCATAGGCGGAGTGATGTACGGCCAACGCAACATTGCGGCGATTCTCGATTTTTGTCGGGACATCCGCGAGGTCGCAAAACCTAACGCGCTCTTTCTGAATTACGCCAACCCGATGGCGATGAACACGTGGGCGGCGCTCAGTTACGGCGGCGTCAACACCGTCGGCCTGTGCCACGGCGTCGAGGGGGGTTGGAAACAAATCGCCCATGCGCTCGCGCTACTGCATGGCGACGAGGACGAATTGAAGTCCTACGCGAAATCGCAGTGGGACCGCGGGCACGCGCATAAGCGGCTCGTGGAGATCATCTGTGCTGGCATCAATCATCAGACGTGGTATACCAAAATCCTCTACAAAGATCGCGAGGTGAGTGCGAGGGAATTGCTTGAGGCGTTCGAGGCGCACCCCACCTATAGCAAGACCGAGAAAGTTCGCATCGACATGTTGCGTCGATTTGGTTTTTACACGACTGAGAGCAACGGCCACGTCAGCGAATATGTTCCGTGGTATCGCAAACGTCCCGCAGAAATCCGAAAGTGGATCGATCTCTCCTCGTGGATCAACGGCGAAACGGGCGGTTACCTGCGAGTAACCACCGAAGGCCGCAACTGGTTCAAGTCAGATTTCCCCAAATGGTTGGCGGAAGCGGGCGACCCAATCACTCGCGAAGAACGCAGCAGCGAACACGGCTCGTGGATCATCGAATCAATCGAAACGGGGCGCGTCTATCGCGGGCATTTCAATCTACGCAACAACGGCATCATCACAAATCTCCCTGACGACGCCATCATCGAAGCGCCGGGTTTCGTCGACAAATTCGGCATCCACATGACGCCCGTCGGCGATTTGCCGCTTGCGTGCGCCGCCACCTGCATCTCGAGCATAAACGTCCAGCGCATGTCCGTTGAAGCCGCCGTGCGCGGCGACACCACGCTGCTCAAACAAGCCGTGCTCCACGACCCGCTGACTGCCGCCGTATGCGACCCAGAAGAGATAGGGCAGATGGTAGATGAGATGCTCATCGCGCAAGCACAGTGGCTGCCGCAATACCGCGCTAATGGCGAAGTTACCCTTGCGAAGAAACGTCTCGAAGCCGTGAAGCGCGCGAAGCATTATCGCGGGACGCAGAGAGGCCGGGGCGCAGCCCGCATCAAGATCAAAACCGTCGCCGAGTTGCGCCGCTCCAAGGAGGCCAGCGTCCTCTCCGTCGACAAAGCCGCCGCGCAACGCGAGAAAGACGCCTTCGTTAGCTCAGGTAAAAGCAACAGATCGAAAAAGTCTCGGTAGTAACCTCAAATAGACGCCCATAAACGCCAAAACAAATAAGAGGTGTCAGTCAGTGCAATCCGTGGACAACTAATTCTCTCTCCCGCCCGTTCACTACTTCCCAAGAGATTCAGCCGCCTTCATAACCAGGCCGATGGCGATGATCGCACGGTTTACCATCTTTAGTCAGACCCAGCGCGCCAGCGGATAGGAAATTCAAGCACCCATGTACCCAAAAATATCCCGCCTACTGTCCGGCCCGCGTGGCGCCGGTAACAGCGCACACCGGCTTTGACCGCGGTACCGCTCACTCTGTTGGCTGCAATCCCAAATCGGCACTTTACAAACCGGTATGCACAAGTAATAATCTCGGTGCCATGCAGCACGCTCGGTTGGCCGCCTTCTGGACCGTTGCCGGAGTACTTGGTACGCTGGCGGTATTCCCATACGTGCTGGCAATCAATCCCACATTAGTCGCGCAGCTGCCGATGCCGCTGCCGGCGCTAGTTGCGGCGCAAACCGCCCAGACTGGCATTCTGCTGCTGCTCTTGAGCTGGGTTGGCCTGCGCCTTGGGCAACCCATCGGCCTCGATTCGCCTTTCGCTCGCGCCTTGGTCGGACGCACGAAACTCCCCGCAGTGTCCCGCCGCGCGCTGGCTGGCGCGGTCCTGGCCGGCACCGCTGCCGGGCTGCTGCTCTTGATACTTGACCGGCTGCTGCAACCGCTGCTGCCACCAACCATCCAGCCGCTGCCAGCCGGCGTTGCGCTTTGGAAACGATTGCTGGCAGCGTTCTATGGCGGCATAACCGAGGAGCTTTTGCTGCGCCTGTTTCTCATGACGCTGATTGCCTGGGGAATTTGGAGGACCGCCTACAAAGCGCAACTGCCGCCGGATGCAACCGTTTTCCGGGCAGCGATTGTGGTCGCCGCTGTGTTGTTCGGCGTTGCGCACCTGCCCGCGGCGGCACTCTTCTGGCCGCTAACTCCGGTTGTAGTCGCCAGAATTATTGCGCTCAACACCCTCGGGGGGCTTGCCTTCGGCTTCGTCTACTGGCAGTGGGGATTGGAATACTGCATGCTTGCCCATTTCTGCGCCGACATTGTGCTGCAAATAGTTGGTGGCAGCGGGTAAGTCTCCGCGCCGCCAGCGCGCAGACCCGCACGAATTACAAACTGGCAGGGTTTGGTCGCCGCAACGTGCAAGCTGCTCTGGCACTGCGGGGCGCGCACGCTTTCAAAGCCGCGTCAGCCATTGATCGCGACCATGATATTCAGCAGCACTAGTGCCAGCATAAATGAGAGCCCAAACAGCAGCGGAACCCACAGTAACCACCACCATGCGGACAGCCCGGGGAACTTGCGCCGCAGCACAGCCGCCCAAAGCAGTGCACCACCGCCCATAATCAGTGCTGTGATGCCAAGCGCCATCAACGCAACCAAACGCACCAGACTTTCCACAATGTTGCAAGTATACAAATTCGCCGCGCCGAACTTACCCGCCGGCTGGCAGCGTGCTTTGTGCCTGGCAGAGAGGAGGATTTAACCTTCGTACCCTTGACGAAACTAGCCGGAGTCCTAAACTATGCGGTGGTGCACGCTTGCTTGCCCCGCAATGCACATTCCCGGCCGGAGCCAGCAGGCGGGCAGCCTGCCGCGCCAAGGCGCTGCCAACTGCCACCAACGCAATTCTTTTATGGAGATGACTGATTAGATGAAGATACCCTTTTCCGGAAAGCTACTCGTGCTGGGCTGCGGCTCTGTTTCGCGCTGCTTGCAGCCGCTGCTGCTGCGCCATTTGGCCATCGATCCGGCCCGGCTGACCATCATGGATTTTGAGGATCTGCGCCACCTAATTCCGGAAACCATGGCGGCCGGCGCCCACTATGTGCAGGCGCGCATCACCCGCGACAATCTGGCTGCAACGCTGGCCGCGCATGTAGGCCCTGGCGACCTGCTGATTGACCTGGCGTGGAATATTGACTGCAACACAATTGTGCAGTGGTGCCACGAGCAGAATGTGCTGTACCTCAACACCTCGGTGGAGATGTGGGATCCGTATGAAGATGCGGCCGGTGTTCCGCCCGCGGAGCGCACGCTGTATGTGCGCCACATGGCGCTGCGGCGCCTGCGCGCCGGCTGGGCCGAACCGGGCGCGACCGCGGTGGTAGAGCACGGCGCCAACCCCGGGCTGGTGAGCCACTGGACCAAGGTGGCGCTGCTGGATATGGCCGCCGCGCTGCTAAAGCAGGCCCGGCCCAAAGACAAAACGCGCGCCGCCGCTATTGAACGCGCGCTGGCCGATGAGAACTATGCGCAGCTGGCAATGCAAACCGGCGTGAAAGTAATTCACATCTCCGAGCGCGACACGCAAATCAGCAGCCAGCCGAAGGAGGTTGGCGAGTTTGTAAACACCTGGTCGGTAGCGGGCTTTCATGAAGAGGGCGTGGCGCCGGCCGAGCTGGGCTGGGGCACGCACGAAAAGCTGCTGCCGCCCAATGCCCATGTGCATCACTCCGGCCCATGCAACCAGATCTGCCTGGCGCAGATGGGCATGAATACCTATGTCCGCTCCTGGGTGCCGCACGGTGGCGAAATCATTGGCATGGTGGTGCGGCATGGCGAGGCCTTCACCATTTGCGATCACCTGACGGTGTGGAATGCGCAGCAAGCCGGTGCGCTTTACCGCCCCACCGTGCACTACGCCTACATGCCCACCGATGCAGCGCTGGCCTCCCTGCACGAGCTAAAGATGAGCGGCTGCGAACTGCAAGCGCGCCAGCGCATCATGAACGATGAGATCACCAGCGGTATGGACGAGCTGGGCGTGCTGCTGCTGGGCCACGACCTGAACGGCTGGTGGACCGGATCGCAGCTGGACATCCACGCAGCGCGCGCGCTTGTGCCGCACCAGAGTGCCACTACGCTGCAAGTGGCAGCATCCGTGCTCGGTGCGCTGGCGTGGATGATTCGCAACCCGCGCCGCGGCGTATGCGTTCCGGATGACCTGCCGCACCGCGATGTGCTGGCCGTTGCCAACCCCTACCTGGGCCCATGCCCTTCCGTGCAAACGGACTGGACGCCGCTCAAAAATCGCTTCGATCCCTTCGAGCGCTGGAGCCACAAGCCGCGCCCGGCGCCCGATGATGTCTGGCAGTTTGCGTCGTTTGTGGCATGGTGAACCTGCACAGCCCGGGGCCGGGCGGCGGCCTGCATTACAATCCGGCCATGAGCAGGAAAAACCGGCAGGTGCTGCCCGCTTGCCGGCCGGCAATAGTATGGCGCACGCCAAGCACGCTGGTGCATTGGCACTTCAGCTTAACTACGGCACCTCAAGAATAACAAGTGCCAGCCGAAATCAAACCTAGCAGACAAGAGCGGCCCGCGCTGCCATAATCTGCCAGCCTGGAGGTAATACCATGCACCAGTTTCCACCCGAACCGCAAGAACCTGACGATGAGCCGTTAGAGGACCTGGACGCTGCCGACGAGGATTACGAAAGAGAAGAGCCAATCGCGGACGACCCCGAAACATGGGTGGAGTTCCTGCCTGCTGCTGACGACACAGCCGATGAGGACGCGCTGCACGGCATTAAGCCGAGGCGCACACCCGGTACAGCAAAGGCATCAAGGACAAAGCAGCCCGCTTCAAAAAAGAAGACGGCTGCTCCCCGGCGCAAACCTGCGGGTAAACCAAAACCCGCTGCCAAGCGCAAAGCTGCGTCGAAGCCCAAGGCGCAGCCGGCGCGAAAGAAGAAGGTTGTTCAGAAGCGCAAGGCGGCCACAAAAAAGATACGCGCGCCTAAGCGCAAGCCCGTTAGCAAGGCCAAACTGGCTGCCAAAAAGAAGGCCGCACCCAAACGCAAGCCAACGCGCCGTCGTTAACACCGTGGCTTTTGTGGTGCGCTGGCGCACCTGCCGGGCCGGCACGACAGCTCTCACACTTCGCCGTGCAGCATTCCCAGCAGGCGGTCGAGCACCCGCGCACCATCAGCGCGCAAAGCGTTGTGCTCGTACTCATTGGTAACCCAAACCTTGCAGCCTTGAATTAGGCCGGCAGTTTGCTCGGCAAATGCCCGCTCCACATACATGTCATCCCAGTAGATGGTTGCCGCGACCGGCACCGTGTTTGACTGCAGCGCCTTGCGATCATACAGATCCGGCCACGCTGCAAACCCA
>CANNEJ010000095.1 GCA_947503585.1 Anaerolineales bacterium
GCGCGAGTTCCGCGGGGTGGGGCGGCGTTTTGAGGTCAAGGGCGAGGTGCAAGGTATTACCGTTGTTGATGATTACGCGCATCATCCCACTGAGATCCGCGCAACACTGGCGAGCGCGCGCCAGCGCTATCCCGGCCGCCCGTTGTGGGCCATGTTTCAGCCGCATACTTTTAGCCGCACGCAGGCGTTGCTTGTGGATTTTGCGGCCAGCTTTGCAGACGCGGACCATGTGGTCATGAGCGACATCTATGCCGCGCGCGAGACCGATTCTGCGCAAGTCACCAGCGCTGATCTGATTGGTGCGATGCGCCATCCGGATGCCCGCTACGTGGGCGGGTTGGAGGCAGCGGCGCATATGTTGGCGCGCCGGCTGCATCCCGGCGATGTGCTGCTAACGCTGGGCGCAGGCACCAGCCATAAAGTGGGCGAGCTTGTGCTCGCCGAACTGCGGCATGCATTGGTGGATGCGCAATGATGGCCCGGCAAGCTGGCGGAATGGATGGCTTGCAGGCGGCGTTTGGTGCGCGGTTGCTGGCGGCCGAGCCCTTGGCGCGCTACACCTCCGCCCGCATTGGCGGGCCCGCTGACCATTTTGTGGCGGTGCAATCTGTCGCAGAGTTGGAGCAGGCCGTGCGCCTGGCGTGGGCGGCAGCGCTGCCATTCCGGGTGCTGGGCAGTGGCTCCAACATTCTTGTGGCGGATGCGGGCTACCGCGGGCTGGTCATTCATAACGATGCGCGCGCCATATCCTTTCGGGAAGATGCCGACGCGATTGTGGTGCGGGCTGAGGCGGGTGCGTCTTTGCCCACGCTGGCGCGCCTGTGCGTGGCGCGCGGGGCCGGCGGCTTGGAGTGGGGTGCCACAGTGCCCGGCACCGTGGGCGGCGCAGTCTTTGGGAATGCCGGTGCACACGGCACGGACGTTTCGTCCAATTTGCTTGTGGCAGAAATCTTGCACCGTGAGGCGGGGATTGAGCGCTGGTCTGCCGCCGATCTGGCGCTGGATTACCGCGCCAGCCGCTTAAAGGCAGAGCCGGAAAGTGCTGTCGTGCTGGCAGCTGAGTTTAAGTTGCAGGCTGCCAAGCCCGCCGCGCTGCAGGCGCGCGTCGATGCGTTTATTGCGCAGCGCCGCAGCACGCAGCCGCCGGGCGCCAGCATGGGATCCATGTTTAAGAATCCCCCGGCAGATTATGCCGGCCGGTTGATTGAGGCTGCGGGATTGAAAAACGCGCGCATCGGCAATGCGCAGATTTCTGCGCTGCACGCAAATTTTTTTGTGAACCTGGGCGATGCACAGGCGCAAGATGTGTATGCGTTGATAGCGCTGGCGCGCAGCAGCGTGCGGCAGAAACTGGGGGTTTTGCTGGAGCTGGAGATTGGCCTGCTGGGCGAATTTGCAGATGTGCTGAGCGTGTCACTTGCGGATGCGCATGGCTAAGGCACGGTTAATGGTGGGAATTATTTTTGGAGGGCGTTCCGGGGAACATGCGGTGTCTTTAATGTCTGCGCGCTCGGTGGCGCAGGCAATTGACCGAAATAAATATGATGTAACCATGATTGGCATTTCAAAGGCTGGGCAATGGATTGGTGGCGATGACCCGCTGCGCGAGCTGGAGCAGGGCGGTTACGACGCGCCTGGCAGAGCGCTGCTGGGTGCGCCGCGGCATGGCGAATTAATGAGCCTAAGTCCGGCGGTGGTGCCGGGTGAGTTGCGCCTGGCGCCGGTGACCGAGCTGGATGTGGTCTTCCCATTGGTGCACGGAACCTATGGCGAGGATGGTGCGCTGCAAGGATTGTTTGAAATGGCAGATGTTGCATATGTGGGCGCCGGAGTTGTTGGGTCAGCTCTCAGCATGGACAAGGGCATTTTTAAGTCTGTGATGAGCGCAGCCGGCCTGCCCGTGCTGCCGCACCTGCTAATTTCGCGGGCGCAGTTTGCGGAGCAGCCGGATCAGATTGTGGCGCAGTGCGAAGCGGCGCTGCATTACCCGCTGTTTGTGAAGCCGGCAAACCTGGGGTCGTCGGTTGGCATTTCGCGCGCGGACGATGCAGCCGGGCTGCACAGCGCGCTGGTTGAAGCTGCGCGGTGGGACCGGCGCTTGGTGGTGGAGCAAGGCATTGATGCGCGCGAGATTGAGGTGAGCGTGCTGGGCAATGACATGCCACAGGCGTCTACCGTAGGCGAGATCCGGCCGCGGCGCGGATTTTACGATTACATTGCCAAGTATGTAAGTGGCGATTCGGAGCTGCTGATACCAGCCCCGCTGAGCCCGGAATTGACAGAGCGGGCGCAGGCACTGGCGGTTGAAGCGTTCAAGGCAGTGGATTGCGCGGGCATGGCGCGCGTCGACTTTCTGCTGGACAAGTCAACGGATCAGTTATGGCTGAACGAGCTCAACACCATTCCGGGATTTACTGAGATTAGCATGTATCCAAAACTTTGGGCTGCCGCAGGCGTGGGCTACCCGGAGCTGATTGACCGCTTGATTGAGCTCGCGCTGGAGCGCAAAGCGGACCGTGACCGGACAGAGCACACATTCGAGGTGTAGCATGGCAAGAAAAATATTTTCCAAGAGCGGGCCCGCGCCCGCAGTCACGCGCGCAGACATGGTGCGCCAGCGCCGCAACCGGCCGGCCGCTGCGGCGGCGGCAGCTGTGGTGATGCGGTCTCCGCAGGAGCTGCTGATTGCCCGGCAGCGCCGCATCAAGGCGCCGCGCGGCAGTGCTGCTGCGCGCGAGCCCGGCATCACCTGGGGCGCAGTGGCTGCTATTCCGTGGCGGGTGCACCCGCTTACACTGCCCAAGTTTGAAATTGGCTGGCGCATGGCCAGCTTTGCGCTGGCGGCACTTTGTGTGAGCCTGCTGGGCTATATGCTTTTCTCACCGATTTTTTTTGTGGGCGATATTAACCTCGCCGGCAACACGTACGTTGATGCACAGGAAATTGCCGTGGCGGCCAACGCGCACGATATGAACATCTTGTGGCTCGACCCGGTCCAGATCAATGCGCGCCTGGCTGAGATCCCGGGCATTGCCTCTGCCAAAGTTTTTGTGGATTGGCCGCCGAGTGTGGCGATCGAGGTGGTGGAGAAGCAGCCGCAGCTGCTCTGGCAGCAAGGCTCTGTGGGCGTGTGGGTGGATGCAGCCGGGGATGTGTTTCCGGCGCGGGCGGAGGTAGCCGGGCTGCTGCCGATAATTGTGGATGATGCCGTTGCGCCGCTGGAGGCCGGCCAGAGCCCGCCGATGGCGGCAATCGCCGGGGCGCTGCAGCTGCGCACTTTGCGGCCCAACATCGAGCTTTTGCATTATGAAACTGCGCGCGGGCTTTCCTATCAGGACGGGCGCAACTGGCGCGGCTACTTTGGCGCCGGCACAGACATGCAGGTGAAGCTCTCAATTTATGAGTCGCTCGTGAAGAACCTTGAGCAGCGCGGCATCCGGCCGCGTGTCATCAGTGTTGAAAACCCGCAGCTGCCGTATTACCGGTAGCCGCCTAACTTTAAGATTTTGCAGGAGAGAACAAGACCATGGCTAGCCCAATAATTACTGCGATTGATGTAGGTTCGCACAAAGTTTGTGCGTTGATTGCGGAGGTGCATGACAACAACGAGCTGGAGGTGTTGGGCGTTGGCATTGAGCCGTCGCGCGGCATGCACCGCGGTGCCGTCTCCAATGTAGATGAGGCCAGCGCAGCGGTAGCGAGCGCTGTGGAGCAGGCAGAGCGCTCATCCGGCTTGGAGATTGGCGCGGCGTTTGTAAGCGTGGCCGGGGCGCATGTGGCCGCCACCAACAGCCGCGGCGTTGTGGGCATCGGTGGCAGCCGGGCGATCGAGCAGGCGGACATTGACCGCGCGCTGGAAGGCGCACAGGCGATTTCCGTTCCGCATAATCGCGAGGTGCTGCACATCATTCCGCGCAGTTTTGTTGTAGACGGGCAGGACGGCATTCGCTCGCCACTTGGCATGCACGGCTTTCGTTTGGAGGTGGAGGCGCACATCATTAGCGTCAGCAAGACCGTGCTGCAAAATGTCACCAAATGCGTGGAGAACGCGGGCGTGGCGGTTGAGCAGGTGGTAATTAACCCGCTGGCTTCAGCGGAGGCAGCGCTCACCGAAACGGAACGCGAAATGGGTGTGGTGGTTTGTGATCTGGGCGCAGGCACCATGGACATTGCCATCTTCATAGAGGGCAACGTGTGGCATACCGCGGTACTGCCGGTTGGCGGCAAGATGATCACATCGGACATCGGGCATGGCCTGCGGCTCCCCTTGGAAGTGGCGGAGGCGGTTAAGTTGGAGCATGCGCATGCACTTGCTATCGAAGTTGGCCGCGGCAAGAACTTTAGTGTGCAGCCCTTTGGGTTGGTTGAGCCGGCACAGGCCGTTAGCCAGCATGATCTGGCGCAGATTGTGCAGCCGCGCGTCGAGGAAATTTTTGAGCTGGCGCTGCAGGAAATTAAACGGTCCGGCTACGATGGAATGTTGTCTGCCGGGGTGGTACTGACGGGCGGCACTGCGCGCCTGCCGGGCATTCGCCAGCTTGCCAGCACAGTGATGCAGCTGCCGGTGCGCATCGTGGAGCCGCCGCAGCTGCGCGGATTGGTTGATCGCATCACGGGCCCGGAGTTTTCGACATCTGTTGGCCTGTTGCATTGGGGAGCGCGCACAGTGGCAATGCTGCCGCACAAGGTAGAAGGTGGCTTCTTCCGCTGGCCGGAAGGTGCCTTCGCATCGTTCTTTGGATGGGTCCGCAACAACCTGCTCCCATAAAAATGCAGCCGTCTACACCCCGCATTTTTTTAAGATAATCTGTATAATTACGAAGGAGAACAGCAATGACTAACTTTATAGCACCCCAGTCCCCGGCCTCTAGAAGCAAATGGTCCGGCAGAAGTTCCGCCGTTGTGGCAACCGAAACGCCCGTTGCGGCGGCGGGCGGCCTGGTGCCTGTCGGCAGCACTGATAGCTTTGCAAGAATTAAGGTTGTGGGAGTTGGCGGCGCTGGATGCAACGCAATCAATCGCATGATCACCGAGGGCATTCAAGGCGTTGACTTTGTAGCCATCAACACGGACGGCCAGGCGCTCCAGAATTGTGTGGCTCCGACCAAGGTACGCATCGGAGACAAGCTTACAAAGGGCCTCGGTGCCGGCGGCGACCCGGAGAAGGGTTCCAAGGCAGCGGAGGAATCGAGCGAGGAAATTTATGCGGTCTTGAAGGGCGCTGATATGGTGTTTGTGACGGCGGGCATGGGCGGCGGTACCGGCACGGGCGCTGCGCCGCTGGTGGCGCAGATGGCCAAGGAACTGGGCTCGCTGACAATTGGCGTGGTTACCCGCCCCTTTAGTTTTGAGGGCGACAGGCGCAAGATTTCGGCTGAAGGCGGAATCGCCAAGATGAAGGAAAAAGCCGACACCTTGATTGTGATTCCCAACGACCGGGTGTTGCAGCTAGTGGACAAGAAGGCGAGTATGGCAGACGCTTTCATCTTGGCCGACAGCGTTCTCTATCAGGGTGTGCAGGGAATTGCCGAGCTGATCTCCCAACACGGGTTGATCAACGTGGACTTTGCTGACGTGAAGGCCATCATGGGCGAGGGCGGGGCGGCCTTGATGGCGATTGGCCGGGCCAGTGGCGAAGAGCGCGCGCAGAAGGCTGCGGAAGAAGCCATGAACAACACGCTTTTGGACGTAACAATTGATGGCGCACGCGGAATTCTGTTCAGCATAACCGGCAGCGAATCCATGACGTTGCATGAAGTCAATGTGGCGGCGGCCATAATTAAAGAGTCGGCGCATCCGGATGTGAACCTCATCTTTGGCGCAACAATTGACTCCGAGATGGGCGATGAAATTCGAATAACCGTGATTGCCACGGGTTTTGACCGGCGTGCGCCCGGCCCGCGGCGGCAGATCGCGGACGACTCAAAGAGTCCGCGTGGGTTGGTTCAGATGGCGGGTGATCAATTGAATGTGGAGGCACCGGCGGCACCAGCACCGGCAACGCCCGCTTCCCCGCCGCCGCCGGCACTGGGCGGTGCCACGGGCGCGGACTTCAAACCCTACTCGGTGGATCTGGGATCCAATAAGTTGGACATCCCCGCATTCTTGCGCCGCAAGTAAGCATCGCGTAACGCGGCACGGAGCTCCGTGCCGCAGGATAAGTTTGCGCCTGCCCCGGCTGTGCGGGTAACCAAGGGTTACTCACACAACCGGGGCAGTTTTGTTTTGGTGTGTGAACCATTGCGGAAAAACGCAAGATATCCAGTTCGTATAGGCAAGCTAATTTGCGCAATTCCGGCTTAATTCGTTCGCAAAGTGCTTGGCAAC
>CANNEJ010000096.1 GCA_947503585.1 Anaerolineales bacterium
GCCAGGAAAAGTGTGCACGCGCACAGGAACCCCGGCCAGCCAAGCCGCAACGCGCCCCAGCGCGCCCGCCTTAAAGGTATGCGTATCCACAACCTCAGGCTGGATGCGCCGCATCAGCCTGTACAACTGCCACAGCGCAGCCAAATCTTCCAGTGGCGCAATAGCGCGCTGCAGCGCGGGCATCAACACCGGGCGCACGCCCGCTGCCGCAGCCAGATAACCCATGTCGCCCTCATGCTGACCCACGTCGCCACACACCAGTGTTGTCTCAAAACGCTGCGGGTCCAAGCCTGCGCACAAGTTGATAACGTGCACAGCCGGCCCGCCAATATTAAGGCGCGCAATCACCCGCAGAATTTTGACGCGCCGCATGGCAGGCTAGGCAGCCCGCGCCCGGTACCACGCAGTCGCTTTTTCCAATCCCTCTCGAAAACTGATGGACGGCGTGAACTGCAGCATTTGGCGCGCCTTCTCCACATCCGCGCATGAATGGCGAATGTCACCCACGCGGCCGGCAGTGTGCTGCGCCGGCACATGATTGCCGGTAATCTCGCGCAGCATTTGCAGCACTTCATTAAGCGTGTGCGGCGTCCCCATCGCAATATTAAATATTTGCCCCGGCGCAGCCGGGTGCGTGAGCGCATGCAGATTGGCAGCCACAATATTCCCCACAAAAGTAAAGTCGCGCGTTTGCTCGCCATCGCCAAAGACAGTGGCAGCTTTGCGCTCCAGCGCACACATCACAAACCGCGGAATGACCGCCGCATATTCCGAATCCGGATTTTGGCGCGGACCAAAAACATTGAAGTAGCGCAGTGCCACAGCTTCAAAGCCGTAGACTGCGTGAAACGACATGCAGTATTGCTCCGCAGCCAGCTTGCTCACACCATACGGCGAAAGTGGCGCCGGCAGCATCGCCTCGCTCTTGGCGTTGGCGTCCTGCGCCTCGCCGTAAATGGATGATGACGATGCAAAAGTCATGCGCTTCACGCCGGCATCGCGGGCGGCCACCAGCACGTTTAGCGTGGCAACCACACCGGCGCGGTTGTTCGCCAGCGGATCCGCCACCGATCGCGGCACGCTTGGTATGGCAGCCAGATGCATCACAAAGTCAACATCGCGCATGGCGTGCCGCGCAAAATCCAGCTCCGCCAAGTCGCCCGTCAACAGCTCCACGCGGTCCACAAGCCCGCTCAAGTTCTCGACGCGGCCGGTCGAAAAATTATCGGCAACGCGCACCGTGGCGCCGCGCCGCACCAACTCCTCCACAATATTGGAGCCAATGAAGCCGGCTCCCCCGGTCACCAAATATCTTGTCACACGCCTACTCCTTTTGATCCGGAAACCTTCTGCCACCCGCCATTATCAGTTACTCGCGCGGTCAATAGCTGCGGCCGGCGCAGCGAGGGATTGATAGAGGGCCGCATGCCGAGCTGCCATTTGTTTTACTGTGAAAAATTGGGCAGCGCGCAACCGTCCGTTTTCCCCAAGCCGCGTTGCATGCTGCGGATCTTGCAGCAGCGCCAGCACGGCAGCAGCCAGCTTGGGGGCGTTGGCTGCCGGCACCAGCAAGCCCGTCTCGCCATCCAGTACAATTTCCGGCAGCGCACTCACACGGCTGGCAACCACCGCAACTCCCGCCTGCATTGCCTCCAAGGTCACCAAACCAAAGCCTTCCCATAATGACGGAATCGCGAGCACGTTAAGTGTGGCGAGCTGCGCCCGTGCATCTGCCCGCCAGCCCGCAAAGTGCACTGCGGTTTCAATTTGCAATTCTCGCGCCAGCGCCTCCAGCTTGGCGCGCTGCGGGCCATCGCCCATCAGCAACAAGCGCGCCGTTGGCAGGGTCCTGAGCACGGTCGCAAATGCCTTCAGCAGCACAGGCACGCCCTTCTGGCCGGTCAGCCGGCCCACAAACCCAACCAATGGTGCACCGGTACAGCCAAGCTCTGCGCGCAAGTCCGCCGTATTTTGCGGCACAGGCGCTGCATCCAATCCGTAGTAAATGCGCTCAACTTTCTGCTGCGGGATACCTTCAACGCTGCTCACAAACTCACCCACAGCATCAGAGATGGCAACAATGCTGGCGCAGCGCTGCGCCAGCCATTGGTTGAGCAAACGCATAATCCACAAACGCCGGAAGCGATCATCATTGTGGCGCGACTGCAGCAGCAACACGTGATCCAGTCCCAACAGGGACAGCCGGCCGTACAAATCCGCATGCACACCGTGCGTATGCACGCCGTGCGGTTCGCGGCTGCGCACAAGCCGCGCCAGGCGCCCCACCAGCCACGGGTCAATATCCATATTGATCGCCAGCTCAAAAGTTGGCACTCCCGCTGCAAGCAATGCGTGCACGAGCTGCGCAACCGGCCGGCCGGGTTCCTGCAGCAGCACAACCTCTGCATCCACACCCAAAGCGCGCAATGCCGGCAGCAAAACCAGCAAGTGATTTTCGGCGCCTGCAATCCCGGTGACCTTGGCAATGTGCAAGATCCGCATCATTTGTCCATCCCGGCCACCACCGGTCCGCGCGGCGCTGCCAAAAATACAGCCGCCAACACCACGTAGAGCGGCATGATCGGGAACAAGTAGCGTGGAATGATTGTAAGCATTGCATACAGTCCGCTCACGTACCCGATCACCAGCAGCGGCAGCAGCCAAACAGCTGGCGTGCGCCGGTAACGCACGACGCACCCGACCGCCAGCAGCACGCTGCCAAAGTGCCAAACATAGATCCACAGCTTAAGCCAAAACACCGGATAACCCAGCATGGCAACCGCCGTGCCCCAGGCGCCGGCTGCGGCCTTCAGGCTTACATCCCCAAATACTCCGCCCACAGCTACCGTGCCAAATGGCTGCGCGTACGCCCCCAACATGCGCTGCAGGCGCAGTCCAAAGTAGCGGGCCGGATTGCTAAATATAGTTTTGAACGCATCCGAAAGGTAAGAAAACTGCGCCGACCCCGGCGCAACGCGCAACCGTTCGACATCCGCCATCATCTGGTCGTTGCTCGTCCACATGCCGGTGCCGGTTGCCCCCAGCCAAAAATGCGCGGCGCCGCCTTCCCCAATTGATGGCGACCCAAACACCAGCCAATTGCGCGCCACCCACGGAGCGACTACGATTGCAAAGCCCGCCAGCAGCAGCAGTTGGTGTGGGCCGTCAGCGCGCGGCCGGCGCTGCAGCCACGTGTGTGCCAGCAGCACAAATGGCAGCAACTGCGCCACTGCTCGCGTCAGCGTTGTAAGCCCGGCCAGCATTCCGGCCAGCAGCCACCATGCCGGCGTGGCGCGCCCATGCGCGTGCAGGTATGCCAGCACTGTCAACATCAGCAGCAAGCAGAACACTGTCTCTGTAGATATGGCACCCGCTTCCACAATAAAGCGCAAGTCAAGCGCAAACAGGCCGGCAGCCCACAGGCCGGCAGCGCTGCTGTGCAATCGGCAGCCGATTGCGTACAGCACCAAAGCCAGCACCGCACTCAGCAGCGCCTGCCCCACCCGCGCTGTCTCCTGAACACGCGCTTCGCCCACCAGCAACTGCAGGCCCGCAATGTATGTGGGGTAGACCGGCCCGACCACTGCCATTGGCTCTTCATTGAACCGCATGCCATTGCCACGTGCAATTTGGTTGCCGAGATGCAAATAGAAGGAGCCATCACCGCCGGCGAGACTGGGGTTTGGGTTAACCAACAACACCCACACCAGCCGCAGCGCAACCGCAACACCAATCAACCACCACACACTTAGCGTGCGGTGTAGCGCCGGGCTTGCACCACTGGGCATAAACATAAAGTGCGCCAACTGCGAAGCAGCGTACCCGCTGCGCCTGCAAACGCGCTGCGCTTGCGGGCCCGGCGGGCAACCTTAGGGTTGCTGCGTGCGCGGGTGTTCCAGCTCGCGCAAACGCGAATCAAGCAAGCCAATGCGCTGGGCTGCAATCCGGTTTTGGCGGCTGAGTTTCGTGATCACCGCCGAGAGATACAGCATCAAAACCAGCACAGCGCCAAACCCAGCCACAAAAAGTGCGGAGGGCGGATAAGAAATGCCAACCAGCGCCGCCAGCCGGTCCACCAGCGGCCGGGAGGCAGCCAGCAATAGCACGGCCAGCGCCATTGCCAGCCAGAGCAGCGAGTAGCGCTCGGCCAGCAGCCGCCGCCGCACCAGCTCCAACACCAGCAGCAGCAGCGCCAGCGCCATCGAAAAGATAAAAGCCGTCAATCGATCACCAAGCATGGTTCACACCTCCCGCAGCCGCGGCGCACGCCGCAGCATCATCACGCCAATCGCAAGCAACACCTTGAGCATGTAGTAACCGGAGCGCGCCGCAGTGATGGAGCTCTTGCCGCCCGTGCGCGCGCGCATGCTCACAGGCACCTCCCGTGCCCGAATACCGAGCTTGCGAAACACAACCAGCGACTCGGGCTCGGGATAATCCGGCGGGTAATACATCGCACACAACTTGATGGCGCGCCGGTTGGCAGCGCGAAAACCCGAAGTGGCGTCCGTGCAGCGCTGCCCAGTAAGCACCGTAATGCACGCCGCCAAAATTCGAATACCGGTGCGGCGCATCGTGGATGAAACATAGCCCGGGCCCTCCAGATAACGCGAGCCCACCACCACATCCGCGGTGCCAGCAATCAGCGGCTGCAACAGCCGGCCAATCTCGCGTGCATCATGCTGGCCATCGCCATCCACCTGTACCGCAAAATCAAAACCCTCTTCATCCGCCAAAATAAAACCCGTTTGCATTGCGGCGCCGATGCCCAGGTTGTACGGCAGATTAATAACTTGTGCACCGGCGTCGTGCGCCACTTGCGGGGTTGCATCGTGCGAGCCGTCATTGATCACCACCACGCGCACGCCGGGCAGCGCAGCGCGCAGCTCCGCAATCACGCGCGCAAGGCTGGCCTCTTCATTGAACGCGGGCACAATCACCAGCAGGCGCTGGTTGGGCGGCAGAATGCTCATAATAAATGTTAAACGGGTTGACCTGCCGCCAGCAGCGGTTCCACCTGCGCTTCCATTTGTGCAAAGCGTGCCGCCCACGAATAGCCGGCGACTGCCTGCTTGCGGGCAGCAGCCTGTGCCGCGCGGCTGCCGTTGGCAGCCGGAGCCAGCAGCTGCTCCAGCGCAGCCACAAACTGCTCAGGCGTGCGCGTGAGCGGAATCAAATCGCGAAATTCGTGCGCGGCCGGCATGTCCACGGAAACAACCGGTTTGCCGGACGCAAGATACTCGTACAATTTGATCGGGCTTACCGCATCCGCCAGCTCGTTCAAAACAAACGGATTGATGCACACATCAAATCCAGCCACTACACTCGGCATGTCTTCATAACTGTGGCGCCCGAGGAAGTGCACGTTGGAAAGACCGCGCACTTTATCCACGCGCGCCAGCGGCTCCACCGGCCCCACCAGCGCAAACGACCATTCCGGATGGCAACGTGCCGCGTGCGCAATCAAATCAAAATCCACCCAATATTGAATCCAGCCATGAAATCCAATCACCGGCCGCGGCAACGCTGCCACCGCAGCGGCCACGGGCGCAGCCGGTTCGCCGGCGGCGGCAAAGTGATCCAGATCCGCGCCGTTGGGCACAACGCAAATGCGCTGCGCCAGCGCCTGCCGGCGCGCCAGCAAATGCGCATGCGTCACAATCGTGAGGCCGGCAGCCGCCAGCACTTCACGCTCGAGCGCAGCGAGTGTAGGCGCATAAACCAGCCCGCGCACGGCAGCAAACTCGTCCACACATTCATACACGCTCAGGCGCTCTTGCAGCCTTCCTATCAGGCCGCCGCAGTGCGGGGTGTAGGCAAATAACAACACATTGCTAAATCCAAGCCGCCGCAGTACGCCGCGCAATAACGGCAGCAGCAAGCTGTTATTGAGTCTGTTGATAAACCCTATCATTTGAAAAAAAGGCAACACGATCGGCAATGTGTACACCCACAGGTGCTCTTCAACTTCGCGCGGCCCCGCAGTCCAGCGCACGGCACGCCCCAGCTGGCGGCGCAGGTCCACCAGCCAGCCCAGCCAGTGCATTTGTTGTTCGATGTACAAAACCTGATTACCCTGCCGCGCAAAGCGGCGCGCCCAATGGTGTTTTCTAGTGGGCAGTGCGTCCCAGTCCTGCGTGGAGAGAATTACGATGTTGTGCCCAGTGATCACCCGCGCTGCCTGAACGCCGAGTCTACCATGTGCGTTTGCGCTGGAATTATGCGGCTGCAGCGCTCAGGCGGCTTCAACATTCTCCGTGGCGCGGCTTGCAAGCGCGCGCTGGGCTGCGGCTGC
>CANNEJ010000097.1 GCA_947503585.1 Anaerolineales bacterium
TGGCCGGCCGCCGGCCCAACGACCGAGTCGGAAGCGGGCAGCCGATAGCGCAGCGCTGCGCTGGACTGCGGCGCGGCTGCGGCCAATGCCAGCTCAGGCGCAGCAGCTCATACCGGCCGGGCCCGGCGCACTAATTTGCATTGGTGCGCTGGCGCAGTCTAGGCCCACGCCACAGCCAGCGTGTGGCAGCTGCCATCCGCGCGCGTGATGCTGGCGTCACTGCTGCCGTTGCGGCGCAGCACCAGCTTGCCGCGGTTGTCCATGTTGTCTTCCAGCTGCAGGCTGCCGTGCGCGCGAATGCGCGACTGGCGGAGAAAGCCCGGCAGCAACTCGCTCACAATCAGGCCGGACAGGCGGGCGCTGTAGCTGCCATCGGCGCTTTCAAACTCAAAGTGCGACGGCGCCGGCATGCCCAGCCCAAACAAGCTCACCGTGGTTCCGGTGATTTCTTCCATCCCGCTGAATTTTCCAAGTGCCGGCAGGCTGGCCGTGTAAGAGATGCGCAGATGCGGCCGCTCGGCCTCCAGGCGCGCATCCACCAGCGCACCGGTGTGCGGGTCGGCTTCAGCCACGGTCTCGCCCGCGCGGTTAAAGCGCGGCTGGTAGTAAGCCGGCCCGTAAGACGAAGACGCGCCCGCAGCGTATTGCGCAATCTGCGCCAGCGCCTCCGCGAACAACTGCTGCGCCAGCAGCGCGCCGGCCGCCTGCAGCCGGCTGGTCTTGTGCATGCGGCGCACCACATAGCCCAGCAGCGAAATGCCTTCTGGCGGTAGTTCGTAGCGTGTGGCGCTGCTGCTGTTGGCGGAGTTGGGCGTGGGCATGCTCCAGTTACTGCGCGGAAGAAGCGTGCCAGCCGGCAGCCGGCTGTTTATTTTGCGGCAGCTGCCGGGATGCCGGGCCGGCTGCCGCCATGACGGCGCGCGCCACGCGCATGCCGCCCAGTGTAACCCCCGCGGTGGATTGTCCCGGAAAGACCGAGTCGCCCACCAGCCAGGCGTTGGCAAGTCCGGTGTGCGGCCCGCGCACATTGAAGAGCGATGTTTGCGCAAAGCCGCCAACCATGCCTTGCGCGCGCCCGGTGTAAAACTCAAACGTGAGCGGTGTGCCGGCCAGGCACAGGCGCGTGGCGGAGCCAAGGCCGGGCACGGCGCGCTCTGCAGCTGCCAGCAGCTGCTGGGTGTAGGCCGCCTTGCGCTCTGCGTATGCGCTGCCGCCGGCATTGTGCAGCTGCCACCATGGGGCAATTGCGGTGTGCGTGGAAAGGGTGGCGGCGCGCATGCCCGCCGGCGCGCGGCGCGCATCCTGCGCATCAGAGAGCGAAACAAAAACGGAGTTGCCCTCGCCCAGCGGCAGGCTGGCGTCCACCACCACTTGATGGTGGTCTGCCAAACCGGCCGGCAGTGCCTGTGCATCAAGGCCAAGGTACAGCGTGAAGGCGCCCCATGTGGCTGGCCGCCGCTGCACTTCGCGCGTCAACGCCGCGGGCGCCTGCGCTCCCAGCAGCTCTCGCAATGACCATGGCGTGAGGTTGGCCACCAGGTAATCGCACGGTACACGCAAGCCCTGGCTGGTGCGCACGGCAACCGCGCGGCCGCTGCGCACCTCAATCTGTTCAACTGTATGGCGGTAGAAAACTTCGCCGCCATTGGCGCGCAGCCAGTCTGCCAGGGTGGTGGCCAGTGCACCGATGCCGCCGTGCACGTGATTCACACCGCGCCGCGGCAGATCCAGCGCGGCGCTGCCGTACAGCGCGTGTGCATTGTGGCTTACGGTTTGCGCGGCAATCAGTAGCTGCGCATCCAGAAAGGTGTGCAGCTCGCGGCTGGCGCCGTGTGCATTAGCGAGCTGCGCAACCGTGCGCAGCAGGTGCGGCAGCGCCCGCAGCGTTTGCGGCCGCAAGGCGCTTGCTACAGTAAACAAGTCGCGCGCACTTTCCGGCGGCCACGGGAACGGCCGCGAAGCAATATCCCACGATACATCGGCCAGTTGTTCTTGCGCGCGCCAAAATCCCGCACTGCCCGGAAACGCTGCCTCGCTTTCGGCCCGCCAGCGCGCGGCATCCGCCCATTGCGTTACCGTGCGCCCGGGCAGGTGCACTACCCAAGCCGGATCCACCGGGCTCACCGGCCATTGCAAGTCCAGCGCAGCAGCCACCTGGGCGTGCGGCCCGCCGCCGGAAAATCCGCCGGCCAGCGTTGCGCCTGAATCAAATCGATAGCCCTTGTGATAGAAGGTGCCGGCACAGCCGCCGGCGTAGACGTGCGCCTCAAGCACCGTTACCTGGTAGCCGCTGCGCGCGAGGAGGGCGGCCGTGGTGAGGCCGCCGACGCCGGCGCCCACCACAACTACGCGGCGGCCGTCTGCGCTACGCATCGGTAGCCGCGCTGCTCATTTCTCCAGCGCGCGGCGCGTGGCCCAGCCCCGGTACCAAAACAAAAAGCCCAGCGCGGGCGCGTTGAAGAGCAGGCGGCTCAGCACGCCCCGCCAGCCGCTGTCGTGCTCGTATTCCACATGCTCGTGTACGCGCACGCCGCCGCTTACTTCGTCAAAGGTGTGCGTGTGCTGCCACGCGCGCAGCGGGCCGCGCGCTTGCGTGTCTGTAAAACCGCGCTGTGGCACCACATTGCTGTGCACCGCGCGCCAGCGCACCGGCAGCGGCCCAAACCAAAGCGTGAACTCGGCAATGGAGCCGTTGGCCATGGGCTCCACCAAATGCAGCTGCGCCACAATTGGCGGCGGCGAAAGCAGCTTCAGCGCGCGCGCATCGTGGTGAAAGTCCGCCACTGCTGCCAGTGACGCGCGCACCGTAAATGTGTAATCAAAAATCACGGCAGTCCCGCCGCTTCTTGCGCAGCCGGCAGACTGGCGGCTGCGCCGCCCAGCACCGCCAACCCATACATGAGCACACCCAGCATCAACAGCGCACCACTCAAAGCCGGCCAGGCTGCGCCCGCTGCACCCAGCACCCAGCCGCCCCAGATGGGCGCTACGATGCGTGAGAAGGCATCGACCGACGCAGACAAACCGAGCACGCCGCCGCGTTCTTCTGCGCTGACCGTGCGCGTGTACAGGCTCTGCAGCGAAGGATTGACCACGCCGCCGCCGAATGCCGTAAGCATCAAAGTGCCAAACAGCGCCCACCACGGCTGGATCAGGCCCACTCCCAGCAGCCCCAGCCCAAGCGTGGCCGAGCCAAGAAATATCAGGCGCTGCTCGCCCACGAGCTTCACCATGCGTGGCAGAACCACCACCTGCGCAATCACTACCAGAATCCCCACATAGCCCAGCATATAGCCGGTTTGTTCCACATTGAAACCAAACTTTTCTTTGGCGAACAGTGCGAAGGTGGTTTGGAAAATTGCAAAGCCGATATTGAAAATCAGGCCGTACGCCAGCAGGCGTGTGAGCAGTGAGTTAGACAAGGTATGGCGCAGCGCAGCCAGCGTAAAACTGCGCCGTGCGACGGGTGCGGTGCTGGGTTGGCGCGTCTCTGGCAGCAGCACAATCGTCACCACAATCGAGATGGCAGAAATTGCGGCTGCGGCAAACGCCGGCACCGCGTTGCCCCAGCGCGAGAGCAGGCCGCCAAACGCTGGTCCCAGAATGAATCCCAGCCCGAATGCAGCGCCAATCAGCCCATAAGATTTGGCGCGGTCCTTTTCCTCTGTCACATCTGCAATCGCTGCCTGCGCAATCGATAGATTGCCGCCGGTGAAGCCATCCAAAATGCGTGCGGCAAACAGCAGCGGCAGGCTGTTCGCGAAGCCCATCAGCACGAAGCCCGCAAACGTGCCGAGCTGCGAAATGATCAGGAGCGGCTTGCGGCCAAAGCGGTCAGACAACCGACCCAGAACAGGCGCTCCAATCAGCTGCATCGCAGAATATGATGCGGTCAGCAGCCCGATTGCCAGCGGACTGGCGTTGAACGAAATTGCAAATGTGGGTAGCAGCGGGATGATTATTCCAAAGCCCACCAAATCAATAAATACGACCAAGAAGATTGGCAGCAGGCGCTTATTCATTTGTAGTTCTCAGTGTGGACTCGTTAGATTGGCACAAAATACGAAATGGGTTGGCCCGTTCGATGCACGCCTTTTATTGCACTGCGCTGCCCCCCGGGCGGAGTCTGCAGTGTTGCGGGCACCCGCACGAGTTGCTGCCGGTGCAGCCGGACGCCGGAAAGTAGCAACAGGCTTGCATAGTAAAGCAGCCAGCCGGCGCTCATAAGTTGCGCGCTTCCCATGCCCGATGCGCGGCCAGCACGGCTGGAATATCCGCGTGATCACCGGCAACCGCGCTAACTTGCGCGAACTCCACAATGCCTGCCCGGGAGATCACAAAGGTGCCGCCGAGCTGCCGCACGTCTCCCGTTGGCTGTGATTGCCGGTGCCCGCCGCGCATCGCGCGCCACCCGTGCTTCATAGTTTGTATGTTTACGAGGTCTGTCAGCGCGCCTACCCGCAGGCCGTAGGCGGTGTGCGCCAAAGGCTCAGGCAGTGAAATGCAATTTGCTTGCGGTGCCAGCTGCGGGCAGTAGCGTTGGGCATGTTTGGGTTCACCGATGCCAACCACCACGACGCGCAGGCCTGCCGCCTCAATTTCTGTTTGATGCCGGCCCAACTGGGCCAGCCATTCACGGCAGAACATTCAGCCAAAGTGACGCAAAAATGTAAGTAACAGCGGACCCGCCGCCCACAGCTCCGCGAGTACGGCGGGCGCACCCGCCGCATCAAGCAGTGTAAGACTGGGTGCCACGCTGCCCACTCGCAGCGGTTCGGTGCCCGTAAAATTTGAATGCGTCATTGTGGACGCTTCAGGCTGGAGAAGTTGCTTGAAAGGCGCTGCGCACTGAAGCAACAAATGTGTCGGGCGAAGGATGATCACCGGCGTGGCTTCCGTAAAATGAATAGCGCACCATGCCAGTCCTGTCGATGGCAAAAACGCCGCTCAGCATGGATATGTCGCCGGTGGTTTCACCCTGCATCTGGCCTGAGCGTGCCGCGCGCACTACGGAAGAAATTACGGACGGGCCGGCTAATTGCAGGAGGCTGCCCCGTTTAATTCCATAAATTTGGTGCGCAGTGATGCCCTGCGACATAAGGCATAGTGCGCCGGGAGCAAGTTGCGAGGCAACCGGCAGCGCGTGGTCGGCATCTCCCAGCCCAACCACAATCGGAATGATATTGGCAGCCCGCAGTGCCGGCACACAGCTCTCCAGCTTGTGCAGCCACTCGCGGCAGAAGATGCAGCCGAAATGGCGCATCAGGCAAATAACTATGTTGGAACCACCCCAGATGGACGCGAGTTCCACCGGCTCCCCATGCGAGTCGTGCAGTGTGAGATTGGGCGCCGGCATGCCAGCCAGCAGCATGGCACCTTCGCGGCGTTGAATCGGTGCCTCATCTGCGGCCGGGTCGGCGCCAGTGCTGCGCAAGTGCAGCAGCTGCTCAGCAGCCCGGCTGATGGATAAGCCCTCAGATGTGCGTGCCTTTAACCAAAGCAGCGTGCGCACATCGTAATCAGAATACAGGCGGTAGCCTTGACTACCGCGCAGCGGTGTTGGCAGGCCGTAGCGCCGCTCCCAAGCCCGCAGCGTAACTGGCGCAATCCCCACTAGATTGGCAACTGCTTTCACATTGTAATGGGGTAAATGCGCAGTGGATTGATTAGGCGGATTCTCCATCGGCAGAATATATCGCAATAAAAATCTTTTGTCTCGAATTTGTACAATCTTTTTAGATAGATGTATATCCTGTAAATGTGGAAGAACTGGCTAAATCCACTGGCCAGGCCACCGGCAGAGCTTGCTGCGAGGCTTCAGCATTAGGTGCGGTCAGACGATGTTGGCGGCTGCCAGTTAGCTGGCGAGTAAGCGCTGGAAAATTGCGTAGTATTCGGCTACAGCCGACCTGGCAGGAGGCCGCCGGTGATTTAGCGCAGATCAATTGTCCGAGCGCACTTTTGCCCAGCGTGCGGGACTACATCTCTTCATAACAGGTCTAACGACTGCCCGCGCCGCAGTTGAACTGCAGTAACGCGCAACGCTGCACCCATTAGCGGAGCGCAACCGCCCATCCGCCTAAGTCAGAACCATTTTTGTTTTTGAATACGCCACGGCTGGCTAGCCGGACAAAATCAAATTGCCTTGGCGTGTCCTTTTACGGCTGCATGCCGGGCATTTGCGTAGGGAGGGACTTCAAGTAACGGTGAAGCCGGCTTGACACGGGGCGCAACGACCGCTACCC